>JALWRY010000063.1 GCA_027080445.1 Thiohalobacter sp.
ATTCTGGCCTACGCCAGAATGACGGGAATCAAGCCAATCGGTAAATCCCTGACCTTCACAACCTCCTACCGCTTGTCGGGCATAGCAACATTGTACCTTTAGCGGCATCGGGTTCGCTATTTAAGACGGTTGAAGTCCTGGAAAAATCCCGACTGGCTCACAAAACCACAAAAACTAGCGGGGAGCGGGCTTGCCCGCTCCTACGCCAGGCGGTTGTTGACTCTGAGGGTGTACAGGTGGCGTTCGGCGTCCACCAGGTGCTGGCCCCAGTGCTGCTTGAAGCCGATTTCCCAGAGGTGCGCCACTTCATCCATACCGGCCGCATCGAGCATATTCAGGCCGCGTTTGAGTTCAAAGTAAATATCGGTGAAATCATCCGCCAGGCTGCCCGAACGATGATCCACATCGGAGGCCGTTTCACCCGGCTCATCGTATTCGAGCCAGTACATATCGAGTTCACCGAGTTTTGAACGCAACTGGCTGAACAGGTCGAAGCGGTCATCAAAATCGGCAAGCTCCGGGGGAAAAGAATCGCCACCAGGATCGTGCAGGGCAACAATACCCGCATGCAGGCGAGGTAATATCTTTACCAGCGGCTTGAGCCAGTCTGACCGGTCAAGATTTTGCTCTATCACCCGACAGTACTGACGCGCCGTATCAATCAGGTCCATAAACTGGACACGTTCGGGGTCTATCATACCCCCTCCCTCTCAACACATGGCCGGCATAAAAAAGGCCTTCTGTATCCAGTGTAGACGGGATTGCGGATTTTTCCCGTCAGATCTCTGTCATCTCGAAATCTTCCTTGCCGGCGCCGCAGTCCGGACACACCCAGTTCAGGGGAATATCCTCCCAGCGCGTTCCCGCCGGGATACCCTCCTCGGGCAGTCCTTTTTCCTCGTCGTAGATAAATCCGCAGATGACGCACATCCAGGTTTTGTATTCGCTCATAAAATAAACTCCGTCCAATAAGCCATACCTGAATAATACAACCAGCCGTCAAGCCACAATAGTCGGGCGCAGTGCTACAATACCCGCCCCGAAACAAGGTAAACATCGATGCAACAAAACGTTCGCCAACCGGCATTCGCAGCACGGCACATCGACCGGGAGACCCCGGCATGACCACAAACACCAGCCCGGTACCGGTCGTCATGGTGTTTTCCGGCAACGACCCCAGCGGCGGCGCCGGCGTACAGGCCGATATCGAGGCGCTGATCAGCCACGGCTGTCATACCACGCCGGTGATCACCACCCTGACCATCCAGGATACCCAGGATGTGATCGGCTATACGCCACTGGATGGATCGCTGATTACCGAACAGGCGCGTGCGGTGCTGGAAGACATGCCGGTCAGCGCCTTCAAGCTGGGCTTGCTGACCAGTACCGAAGCGGTCGAAGCGATACACGACATCCTCAAGGACTACCCGGAGATCCCCGTCGTCACAGACCCGGTACTGGCCTCTGGCAGCGGCACCTTACTGGCCGACGACGATGTGGTCGATGCGGTCAACGAGTTGCTGCTCCCGCAGACCACCGTGCTGACACCCAACAGCAACGAGGCCCGCCTGCTGGCGCCGGAGGCGGATTCACTCAGCGCCTGCGCCATGGCCCTGCTCGACAAGGGCGCCGAGTTCGTACTGATCACCGGCACCCATGAAAATACACCCACGGTCATCAATTCGCTGTACAGCAACCACCGCCTCATCGAAACCTTCGACTGGGACCGGCTGGACGGCGAGTTTCACGGTTCCGGCTGTACGCTGGCATCGAGTATCGCCGGCCTGCTGGCGCAGGGCATGGAACCCTTCTCGGCGATCCACGAAGCGCAGGAATACACCTGGCAGTCACTGGCCGAAGGCTACCGCATCGGCATGGGCCAGCAATTACCCAACCGCCTGTTCTGGGCGCGTGATGAACAGGACTAGCGTGTCATTGCGAGGAGCGCAGCGACGCGGCAATCTCTTTGGGCGGGTGCCAGGCTGCGGGAGATTGCTTCGCTGCGGCCGCAATGACGGTGGATACTGCGGTCGCAATGACAGGGCATGAGGTTACGCGGACTCTATGTCATTACCGATGCAGGCCTGCAGGCGCCGGAGCAACTGCTACCGCGCGTACAACAGGCCATCGACGGCGGCGCGGTGCTGGTACAATACCGCGACAAGTCGAATGACACGGTGCTGCGACAACAACAGGCACAGGCACTCGTCGAACTGTGCAACACGCGCGGCGTGGCGCTGATCATCAATGACGATGTCGCGCTGGCTGCCGCGGTCGGCGCGCACGGCGTTCACCTGGGACGCGATGACAGCCGCCTGGCAACGGCGCGGAAACAACTGGGAGAGGCCGCCATCATTGGCGTGTCCTGCTACAACCGCTGGTCACTGGCGGAACAGGCGGTGAAGGCCGGGGCGGACTATATCGCCTTTGGTCGCTTCTTCGCCTCGCGCACCAAACCCGATGCCGTGGAAGCCGATCTTGCCCTGCTGGAAAGGGCACAGCGCGAATTCGATGTCCCGGTGGCGGCGATCGGCGGCATTAACGCCGGGAACGCGGGCACGCTGATCGATGCCGGCGCCGACCTGCTGGCGGTGGTACACGACGTATTCGGCGCCGACGATGTATACGCTGCTGCACAGGCATACCGGACGCTCTTTACACAAAAGGAAAACAGGCTATGAGCAAGTCAGAAACACTTTTCGCACAGGCACAGAAGGTGATCCCCGGTGGGGTCAATTCCCCGGTGCGGGCCTTCAGGGGCGTGGGCGGCACCCCGGTGTTTTTCACCCGCGGACAGGGCGCCTGGCTCTATGATGCGGATGACCGCCGCTATGTCGATTACGTCGGCTCCTGGGGACCGATGATTGCCGGCCACTGTCACCCCGACGTGGTGCGCGCCGTGCAGGAAACCGCGGCCAACGGACTCGGCTTCGGCGCACCCACGGAAATCGAGACACAGATGGCGGAAGTGTTATGCGAGATGGTGCCGTCGCTGGAACAGGTGCGCATGGTCAGCTCCGGCACCGAAGCCACCATGAGCGCCATCCGCCTGGCGCGCGGTTTTACCGGCCGCGACAAGATCGTCAAGTTCGAAGGTTGCTACCACGGCCATTCGGATTCCCTGCTGGTCAAGGCTGGTTCGGGTGCACTGACACTCGGCGTGCCGACCTCGCCCGGCGTACCGGCCGACCTGGCGCAGCACACCCTCACCCTGACCTATAACGATGCGCAACAGGTGATCGACGCCTTTGCCGACCGGGGTGACGAGGTAGCAGCTATTATCGTCGAACCCGTCGCCGGCAACATGAACTGCATCCCGCCCGCCGACGGTTTCCTGCAAACCCTGCGCGAGGTCTGCGACCGCCACGGGACAGTGCTGATTTTTGACGAAGTGATGACCGGCTTCCGCGTGGCGCCCGGCGGCGCCCAGCAACTTTACGGCGTCACCCCGGACATCACCACGCTCGGCAAGGTCGTCGGTGGCGGCCTGCCGGTCGGCGCGTTTGGCGGCCGCCGCGATATCATGGAACACATCGCCCCTACCGGGCCGGTGTACCAGGCCGGCACCCTGTCGGGCAACCCGGTGGCCATGGCGGCGGGGCTGGCGACCCTGGCGCTGGTACAGGTGCCGGGTTTCCACGATGCCCTCGGCCAGCGCACCCGGCAACTGGTCGATGGCCTGAAGGCCCGTGCTGCCAGCGCCGGTATCCCGCTCACCAGCAACCAGGTCGGCGGCATGTTCGGGCTGTTCTTCACCGACGCCGAACAGGTCAGTGACTTTGCCGGCGTCAACGCCTGCAACCTGGAACGCTTCAAGGCGTTCTACCACGCCATGCTGGCGCACGGCGTGTACCTGGCGCCCTCCGCTTTCGAAGCCGGCTTTGTCTCCTCGGCACACGACGAGGCAGCCATTCAGGCGACATTTGAAGCGGCTGAACAGGCCTTTGCCGGGCTGTCCTGAACCGCGTCTTTAAAACGTGGAAAGCCTATTCACCCACCTGCTGACGTGGATGCAGGCCCACCCCAACTGGGCGGGCTTTGCTGTCCTGGTGGTGTCCGCACTGGAATCTTTCCTGGTGGTCGGGCTGTTTGTACCGGGCACCGTCGTAATGTTCGGCATTGGCACCATGATTGCGGCCGGCGGCATGTCCCTGTACCCGACCCTGGCCTGGGCGGCGGCTGGCGCGGTGCTGGGCGATGGCATCAGTTTTTTTATCGGCCGGCATTATCACCAGCAATTGCGCGTCATCTGGCCTTTTTGTAAATACCCCACCATGATCAGCCGTGGCGTCGACTTCTTTCACCGTCACGGCGGCAAAAGCGTTGCGCTGGCGCGTTTCGTCGGCCCGGTGCGCCCACTGTTGCCCGCCGTCGCCGGCATGCTCAACATGCCGCCGAGCCGTTTCTTTGCAGTCAATTCACTGTCGGCCCTGCTGTGGGCGCCGGCCTATATTCTGCCCGGCATGCTG
The DNA here is from genome assembly GCA_027080445.1 of Thiohalobacter sp. Classification (GTDB taxonomy): domain Bacteria; phylum Pseudomonadota; class Gammaproteobacteria; order DSM-19610; family DSM-19610; genus Thiogranum. The sequence goes on from JALWRY010000063.1 coordinate 4,470, forward strand.
TTTGGCGCCTCGCTCGGCCTTGCCGCAGAGATCGCCGGACGGCTGGCGCTGCTGCTGATTGTTCTGCTGGCGCTGCTGTGGTTCTCCTGGTGGCTGGTGCGCCGCGTGGCGCGCAGCTTCCAGCCCCATGCGGAAAGCGTGCAGCTGCGACTCCTCGACTGGTCGCGCCGACATCCCGTAATTGAACCCATGACGGCGGCGCTGCTCGACCCCGACCACCCCGAGGCACGCGGCATGTCGGTGCTGAGCGGCCTGTTGTTTATCGCCAGCCTGGCGCTGTTCATCATTCCCCGCCATCTCACCAACGACAACCTGCTGTCCAACGTCGACCTGTACCTGTTCAACGCCCTGCAATCCCTGCGCAGCCCGCTCGGTGACCGGTTGATGGTGATGATCACGGAACTGGGTGACTATACGGTGCTGTACGGGTTCACCGCCTTACTGACCCTGTGGCTGGTGTGGCGACGCGACTGGCGCATGGCGCTGCACTGGGTCATCACCGTCGCGACTGTCGGCCTGCTTACCTGGGCGCTGAAGGTCTATACGGCAGTCCCGCGCCCGCCGCTGCTCGATACCTCGGTCATGAGCTACTCATTCCCAAGCGGCCACGCCAGCCTGTCGGTGGCGGTGTTCGGTTTCCTGGCCGTAGCGATCGCCCGTGAACTGCGCAGCAGCTGGCACTGGCTTCCTTACTCACTGGCGGTTTTCCTGGTGGTTTCGATCAGCTTTTCGCGTCTCTACCTGGGCGCGCACTGGCTGTCCGATGTCCTCGCGGGCTGGAGCCTGGGGTTGATCTGGGTCGCCACCCTGGGCATCGCCTACCGCCACCACCCGGCGCCGGCCATCCCCGTGTACACCGTCACGCCGGTTGCCATCGTGGCGCTGCTTGCCGTCGTCAGCTTTCACAGCGCGCGCGTGCTGGAACAGGATATGGCGTTCTACCAGCCGTCCCGCCCGGCGCCCCTGGCGCTGTCGCAGTCCGACTGGCTCAAGGGGGGCTGGAAAACCCTGCCCGCCTTCCGTGACGATCTCGAAGGCCGCCATCATCATCCACTGACCGTGCAATGGATGGGCCGCCTTGATCCGCTGCGCCACCTGCTGGAAGCACGCGGCTGGCAGGTTCCCCCTCACGCAGGCGTGGTGCGCCTGGTCGACCTGTTCAACAGCAAGGCCAAGCTCGCCGATATGCCCATCCTGCCCCAACTGCATCAGGGCCGTACCCAGACCCTGTTACTCACGCGCCATCTACCGGGAGAAGACCGCATATTGACACTGCGCCTTTGGGAAAGCGGTTACTTCGACCCACAAACACACACCCGGCTGTGGATCGGTAATGCATCCCTGCTGAAGCTGGAGGATCGTTTCTGGTTGCTGCGCTTCCTGCGCACGGATAGCGATTTCAACACGCCGTTGCAGCAACTGTCTGCCTACCTGTCGGGACTCGACGTCCGCCGGGTGAAACGGGATAACGCTGCGGTCAGTGCAACGGACGTCGACTGGGACGGCAGCGTGCTGCTGCTCAGCCACCCGCCGGCCCTCAGCGAGTGAGTTCTTCAGCCAGCAGTTCGTGGTAGAGGATTTCCAGGCGCGTTGCCGCCTCATCCGTTTCCAGTAGACGCTGTTTGTCAGTGATGGCAAAGGGCAGCAACTCGGCCAGTCGGCCCGCCACCCAGCCGGCACTGTCAAAGTGCGTGGTCATGGTGGAGAACGGGGCATTCGCCTGGCGTAGCAGGCGGGCGAGAAAGTCCACCAGCGGCTGACGCTCGGCCGCCAGCGGCGCATCCTGTTCCGCCAGCCAGCGCACCCGCGCACGCTGCAGCTGGTTCTGCTCAACCCAGGAGGCCTCGATGCGAAATCGCCGCTCGCCCCGCACGGTCACCTGCAACAGGTCATCTTCCCCACGGTCAAAATCGGTGATCACCGCCAGTGTCCCGACGGGATGACACCTTGCCGCCTTGCCAACCTCGTCACCGGAGTGGATGGCGCAAATACCAAAGCCACACTGCCGGCGCATACAGTCACTGATCATGTCCAGGTAGCGCGCCTCGAAAATCCGCAGGGGTAACAAGCCGCCGGGGAACAACACGGTATTGAGCGGAAACAGCGGGATTTCGTCCAGCCGTTTCACTCACCGGCACCCGGCATGTCACCCCAGCGCGGTGACAGCCTGTTATCGATACCCAGCTGATCGAGAATACGCGCCACGACAAAATCCACCAGGTCTTGCACAGACCTTGCCCCCTGGTAAAAACCGGGATTGGGCGGCATGATCACCACCCCAAGTCGCGCCAGTTTGAGCATGTTTTCCAGGTGGATGGCGGAGAACGGCATCTCGCGCGGCACCAGGATCAGCTTGCGGCCCTCCTTGATCGTCACATCGGCGGCGCGTTCGATCAGGTTATTGCTGAGGCCGGCGGCAATCGAGGCCAAGGTGCCGGTAGTACAGGGACATACCACCATGGCCTTCGGTGCGCTGGAGCCGCTGGCCAGCGGCGCGGTCCACTCCTCGCGACCGAATACGCGCAACTGCGTCTCGTCAACGGCATAACGCTCCACCAGGAAACGGCGCATTTCAGCGCAGCGGCCGGGCAGCTTCAGGTCGGTTTCCATGCCGATAACCACCTGCCCCGGCGCCGACACCATCAGGTCGACGCGATGGCCGCCCCTGAGCATGACTTCGAGCAGGCGTAACGCATAAGGCATACCGGAAGCCCCGGTGAGCGCCAGTGCATAAGGGCTTTCTTCAGGCATGCACCGCTCCCAGTGCGACCAACAGTTTTTCGTGGATACCACCGAAGCCGCCGTTACTCATCACCACCAGCCGGTCGCCCGGCTGCGCGGCAGCGACGATTGAATCGACCAGCGTATCGATATCACCGGCCACTTCAACCGGCGCGAGTATGTGCGCCGTCACCTCGCGGATATCCCAGCCGAGCTGTGCCGGCTCGAACAGCCACACGGCGTCGGCTGCTGACAGGGACTGCGCCAGCGACTCACGGTGTATCCCCATGCGCATGGTATTGGAGCGCGGCTCGAACACCACCAGCAAACGCCCCTCACCGTGCTCGCGCAGACCTTGCAGGGTGGTGGCAATCGCTGTGGGATGATGGGCAAAGTCGTCGTAGACCGTCACACCCATCACCTCGCCGCGGACTTCCAGGCGCCGCTTCACGCCGGCGAACTCGCCCAGCGCCGCGATCGATTCGGCCACCGGTACACCGGCATGCCGGGCCGCCGCAATGGCCGACAGTGCGTTATGGACATTATGTTCGCCGAGTTGCGTCCAGTTGACCTCGCCCTGCGCCTTGCCGTCCAGCAACACATTGAAACGGCTGCCGTCAGCCGCCAGCAGGCGGGCCTGCCAGCGTGCCGGGAAATCGCCCACGGAAACGGTTTCCTCGGGTGTCCAGCTGCCCATTTCCAGCACTTCGGCCAGATTACCGTCGTTGGCGTTGACCACCAGCAGGCCACTGCCCGGCACAATACGCACCAGGTGATGGAACTGGCGCTGGATTGCCGCAAGGTCCGGGAAAATGTCGGCGTGATCGTATTCGAGGTTATTCAGTATCACGGTGCGCGGACGGTAGTGGACAAACTTGGAACGCTTGTCGAAAAACGCCGTGTCGTATTCATCCGCCTCAACGACGAAAAACGGCGATTCGCCCAGCCGCGCCGAAACCCCGAAGTTGCCCGGCACGCCGCCGATCAGGAAGCCCGGCTGCAAGCCCGCATACTCCAGTATCCATGCCAGCATACTCGCGGTACTGGTCTTGCCGTGGGTTCCCGCCACGGCCAGCACCCAGCGTTCCTGCAACAAGTGGTCTTCCAGCCACTGCGGCCCGGAGGTATAGCGCAGGCCGCGGTCGAGCATCGCCTCGACCGCCGGGTTACCGCGACTCATGGCATTACCGACCACCACCTGGTCGGGCGGCGGGTCGAGGTGTTCCGCTGTATAACCGGATTTCAGCTCGATACCCTGTTCGCGCAACTGGTCGCTCATGGGCGGGTAGATGTTGGCGTCCGAACCTTCCACTTCGAAACCGGCCTGGCGCGCCAGGATTGCCAGGCCGCCCATGAAGGTACCGCAAATGCCAAGTATATGTAGCTTCATCAAAATCGCTACGGACTCAGCCCAACCTGCGCCGCTTTTTGGTGCCGGTCTTCTTTGCCGCCTTTTTCTTTTTTACTGCGGTTTTCTTTTTTGCCGGGGCTTTCCTGGCTGCGGCCTTCTTTGCCACCTTTTTCTTTACCGGCGTTTTCTTCGCAGCAGATTTCCTGGCCAGGACCTTCTTCCCTGCACTTGTCTTCTTCACGACGGATTTGCGG
>JALWRY010000064.1 GCA_027080445.1 Thiohalobacter sp.
GTCATTTCAAATTCGTCGATCAGGCGCTGCAAGGCGCGCGCCTCTTCCAGCGGGTTAAGGTTTTCGCGCTGGATATTCTCGATGAGCGATACGGCGATGGCCGCGCGGTCGTCCATCTCGCGCACCACCACCGGGACTTCCTGCAAACCGGCCAGCTGCGCGGCCCGCCAGCGGCGTTCGCCGGCGATGATTTCATACGCCCCCTTGCCGATGACGCGCACCAGGATGGGCTGTACCACGCCCTGCTGGCGGATGGAATCGGCCAGGTCTTCCAGGCTTTCGCTGTGCATATCGACGCGCGGCTGGTATTTGCCGCGCTGCAACTGCTCGACCCCCAGCGTGCGTAACACGTCCACCCCCTCGTCTGTGGCAGTGGCGGGCTGCTGTGCCGGGGTGGCGGGGGGTGTCGGGCTGACCGCCGCCGGCGCGGCCGCGCCACGCGATGATCCCAGCAGGGCGTCAAGCCCGCGTCCCAGTCCTCGTTTTTTTGCTGCCATGATGATGCGTCGGGGTATTTACGGAAAAGTGGAACACTAACGGAAAAGTGCCGGTGGCACTAGCCCGGGTTTCTTACCAGGGTCACCCGCGGATCAGCCGCCCTGAGCGCCCACGCCGGCCTGGGCGTCCCCGGCTGCTGCCAGCTGCTCACGCTCATGCTCGCGCCGTATCAATTCCCCCGCCAGCGCCAGGTAAGCTATGGCGCCACGCGAGGTGCGATCATATTTAATGATGGGCGCGCCGAAACTCGGCGCCTCGGCGAGGCGCACGTTGCGCGGGATAATGGTGCGGTAGACCGTGTTGCCGAAATGCTCCAGTAACTGGTCGGACACTTCGTTGGCCAGGTTATTACGCGCATCGAACATGGTGCGCAGCAGACCCTCGATCTCCAGTTTCGGGTTCACGGCCTCGCGAATCTGTTCGACGGTCTCGATCAGGGCACTCAGGCCTTCCAGCGCGTAGTACTCGCACTGTATGGGAATGAACACCGCATCGGCCGCCGTCAGCGCGTTCAGGGTGAGCATGTTCAGGGACGGCGGACAATCGATGAGGATGTAGTCGTAGCGATCGCGTACCGCAGCAATGCGCTGTTGCAGGCGCATTTCGCGTGAATCGACCTGCATCAGCTGTACTTCGGCCGCGGTGAGGTCACTGTTACCGGGTAACAGGTGGTAGCCGGCTGCCTCGGCATCGACAATCAACTGTTCGACGGGGATCTCTTCCAGCAAAAGGTGGTAACTGCTCCGTTCCAGCGTGTGCTTGTCCACACCGCTACCCATGGTGGCGTTGCCCTGCGGGTCGAAATCGATCAACAACACCTTGCGGTGGGTGGCCGCCAGTGAAGCGGCCAGGTTGACGCAGGTGGTGGTCTTTCCGACGCCACCTTTCTGGTTGGTAATGGCAATAATACGAGCCATGGCATTTCGGTCCGTGTGGTTAAGGAAAAACCGGGGTCAGAACACAATTTTCTCTAATATTAGCGATAATTGTGTTCTGACCCCGGTTTACCGGTTTAGGGTTTACACAGTATCAGCAGGTGCCGTTCGGCATTCAGGCCGGGGACCCGCAGCGGTTCGATCTGCACTCGCCCGGCGTGTTCAAAATCTTCCAGTTCCGCATCCGGCCGTGTGCCTTTCATGAACAGGAAGCGCCCACCGTCCCGCAACAAAGGCTGTGTCATCCGGTACAGTGCCGCAAGGCTGGAGACAGCACGGCTGATAACCATATCAAAAGGTTGCGCCGGCTGATACGTCTGCATGCGTGCATGCACGATGTCTACCCGGTCAAGTTTCAGTTCCGCCGCAGCCTGGCGAACGAATCGCAGCTTTTTGTCGCTGGAGTCCAGCAGTGTGATGTTGAGATCCGGGCGAGCGATGGCCAGCGGCAAACCGGGCAGACCGGCGCCGGTACCGACATCCAGCAAACTGTCGCCACGCAGCCAGGGCAATACCACCAGGCTGTCGAGGATATGCCGGGTGACCATCTCCTGCGGCTCACGCACGGCCGTCAGGTTATAGACCCGGTTCCACTTCGCCAGCAGTCCAACCAGCGCTGCCAGCTGGCCAATCTGCCGGTTGTCGAGGTCGAAGGGCAGCGCTTCAAGGCCTTGCGCTATTGCTGCCTCAATTACCGGGTCAACCCCCTGCACAGGTTCATTAACCGCCGTCATCAGG
>JALWRY010000065.1 GCA_027080445.1 Thiohalobacter sp.
TTCAATACGCCCGAGTACCTTGTGGGCGTTCTCGAAAAGTCCGTGCTGGTAGTCAATTTTCGCCAGGTAATACCAGGCGCGGTTGCGCAGTGCAGGACTGATGTCGGGGCCGAGTAATTTCCGGAAGTGTTGTTCGGCTGCGTCGAGCATGCCATAGGAGAGTTGCAGGCCACCCAGCAATAACGCTGCCTCGTCGTGGTGGTGCGGAAGTTGCGATTGCGCCTGTGCCGCCATCAGGTGCGTGATGGCAGTAAAATAATCGTCCTGGTAAAAATGAAACAGGACCTCGCCATACTGGAGGTCCCTGACCCGTTGCGGCTTGTCGGCGCCGGCAAAACTGCTACCGGTGGCCAGCAGACTCAGCCACAGTAGCAACAGGCGCCGCAGGGTGTGGCCGGCCATTACCATTCCTTGACGTTGAATTCCGGTTGCTGGTTGTGGGTAGCATCAACGATCTGGAGTTCGACGTATTTCGGTCCGAGTCCTTTTTTGATCGTCGCGGTGGCGCCGCGTCGATAGTCACGCCCGTGCGGCCCCTTGCCGGTGAAGAAGGCGACAAGTTCGTGTTCTCCTTTCCTGATGTTGCCGATATGCAGGCGTTGTACCCCACCACGGATCAACGCATTGATTTCTTTTGGCGTGTAGAGGTAGTTGCTGACTTCCTTGCCGTCCAGCTTCAGGGAAACCGAGTCGAGCTGGAAAAAGCTGCCGATATCCATGGACAGAAACACCGAGACCTGGGTATTGGAGGGGAACAGCAATTCCTCTTCCAGCATAAACAGGTCGCGATTCAGTTCCAGTACCTGTTTTTTCAGGCGCTGAACATCCTCCTGCATGCCGCCTGGCTGATTTTCAGCCAGCACAAGGAGAGGCCAGGCCATCAGGCCGGCCAGGATTATGCCTGTCAGTGTCTTCATAACGCCCTCCTGCGGCGTTGCGGAATATTGCGCGCGCGTACGCGAGTATTGCGTGTTTCAACAGCGGCTTTCTGCCACCGGGTTCACAACCGAACTGTGCGCAGTGTCACAGTCAGGCCGATACAAGCCGATTTCCGGAAGAGAAGTAGCAAGGTCTGTACCATGTGCGCATTTTGTGCGCCCGGGGCGATCTGGCAGTGATTTGTGTCGTGACAGGGCGACAGCGAGCGCATTGTCAGGGTTCGTCGTGATGGCGGGTGTTTTGCTGTCTTCAGCGGGCGACAGGTTCTGCCGGAGCTTTGACGCCGGCGCGCGGATTTTTGGCAGGTTCGAGGTCGTCAGAGTAGGACAGTTTTCCATAGCGGTCGACGATGATGGCGTCGATGCCGTCAAGCCGGTTGACCAGCGCCATCCCTGCTTTCGGTCCCAGTACGAAGACGCTGGTGGACAGGGCGTCGGTGGTGGTGGCATCGGGGCCGATGAGGGTTGCGCTTTCCAGTTCACGCGCCGAGTCACCGGTGCGTGGATTGATAATGTGGTGGTAGCGCACGCCGTCCTGTTCGAAAAAGCGTTCGTAATCGCCGGAGGTGGAAACGGCAACGTCCATCAGTGGAATCAGGGCGACCACGCCGTCGCGCTTACGCGGGTCGCGAACGCCGATCTGCCAGGGCCGTCCCCAGCGACTGCCTGTCACCCGGCTGTCACCGCCAGCGCGTACCAGCGCATTGTTTATCCCCAGCTTTTTCAACAGGGCGATACAGCGGTCGACAGCGTAGCCCTTGGCGATTCCACCAAGGTCGATGCGCATGCCGGGATGCCCGAAGTGTACGGTATGCCGGGCCGGGTCGAGTTGAAGCTGGTGGTAGTTGATCAGGGCCGTGGCTTTTGCGCGCTGTTGATCGTCCGGCCGGATGCCTTTTCGAAAGTCGTAGAGGAAGCCGACACTGGCGAAGGTGATGTCGAAAGCGCCACCGGTCAGGTCGGATACGCGCTTAGCGCGTTGCAACAGCCCGAATAACTCCTGGCTGACCGGAACCGCCTGCTTTGCAGCGTCCCGGTTGACGCGGGCAAGCTCGCTGGTGTCGATAAAAGGGCTCATGGCGGCATCGATTCGCCGCATCTCGGCAAGCACGGCGTCCACGCCCTGGCGGGCAATGGCCGGGTCGTCATGATACAGCTCGACAACGATACGAGTGCCCATGATGTCGGCCTGTTCCTTCAGCCAGCCGGCGCTTGCCCCCGTCCAGTGAAGC
>JALWRY010000066.1 GCA_027080445.1 Thiohalobacter sp.
CCACCGGCAAACCGCTGCCCGGCGTCAGTGGCGAAATCGCCGAACACGACGCCGCGCGCCTGCTCGGCCTGGAATTGTGCAAGGAACGCCCCGGCGGCTACGACGCCATCGGTCTCGGGAAACGTCAGGGCGACCGGGTACAGATCAAGGGCCGGGTGATTTTTGGTGAAGAGAAATCCGGTCAGCGTATCGGCCAGCTCAAGCTCGACAAGGACTGGGACAGCGTGGCGCTGGTGATCATGGATGAAGACTACGAGGCGGTGGAGATCTATGAAGCCAGCCGTGAAGCCGTGGAGGATGCCATGGAGGCGTCGGCGTCCAGTAATCGAAAAAAACGCGGTGCAATGACCGTTGCCCGTTTCAAAATTATTGCCCGGCTGGTGTGGACGCGTGACGAAGGCCTGCTCGACGATGAAATCTGGGATAATCGCTCCGGCGCCTGACGGATTCACACCATGACGGCAAACCCGCTGGCTGACGACATCACGCAGGCCGCTTCCTGTCTGGGTAGCGATGGTCTGCTGGCGGGCGAGGTAAAGGGTTTTGCCGCGCGTCCGCAGCAGCAGGACATGGCCACCGCCGTGGAACAGGCGCTGGCCGATGAGAAAACACTGATCGTCGAGGCCGGCACCGGCACCGGTAAAACCTTCGCCTACCTGGTGCCGGCCCTGTTGTCCGGCAAGAAAGTGATTATTTCCACCGGCACCCGGCATTTGCAGGACCAGCTGTTTCACCGTGACCTGCCCACGGTACGTTCCGCGCTCGGTGTGCCGCTCAAGGCGGCCTTGTTGAAAGGCCGTGCCAATTATCTTTGTCACGAACGCCTGCACCTGGCGCGTAGCGAAGGCCGTCCCGGCGACCGTCAACAGGCCAATCAGCTGGAACAGGTATTCGACTGGTCGGGCCGCACGGCCAGCGGTGATATCGCCGAGTTGTCCAACATTCCGGAAGACGCGCTCATCTGGCCGAAGGTAACCTCGACCACGGAAAACTGCCTCGGTGCCGACTGTGACTGGTTCTCCGATTGCCATGTCATGAAGGCACGCCGTGAAGCACAGGACGCCGACCTGGTGGTTATCAACCACCACCTGCTGTGCGCGGACATGGCGCTGAAGGAAGAAGGCTTTGGCGAACTGTTGCCCGGCGCCGAAGCCTTTATTATCGACGAGGCGCACCAGTTACCGGACACCGCCTCGCGGTTTTTCGGCATGGCGCTGTCCAGCCGGCAATTGCTGGAACTGGCACAGGACAGTATCAACGAATACGTCAGTGAAACCGGTGAACTGGATGGCCTGCCGGACGCCGCCCGCACACTGGAAAAGGCGACCCGTGAGTTTCGCCTGGTGATGGGGCAGGGAGAGCAACGCGCCCCCTGGTCGCGGTTGGCGGGCAACAGGGAACTGGCTGGCGCACGCGAAGCCCTGAAAACTGCACTGGCGGAACTGTTACTGCAACTGGAACCCTTGTCCGAATGCAGCCGCGGGCTGGATAACTGTTACCAGCGTGCCCTGCGCGTACAGACCCTGCTGGCACAGACCACCGAACAACCCCCGGAAGCGTACATCCACTGGTTCGAGACATGGCGGCAGTCGTTTCGCATCAATCTCACCCCGCTCGACGTGTCGGAGAACTTCAACACCCAGCGCCACGCACTGCCAAATTGCTGGGTGTTTACCTCGGCAACCTTATCGGTCAATGACAGTTTTGAACATTTCTCGCGCAAGCTCGGCCTGGAGGATGCCGCGACTCTGCAACTCGACAGCCCGTTCGACTATGCCAACAATGCGTTGTTTTATGTGCCGAAAGGTATCCCCGAACCCTCTGACCCGGATTTCACCCCACGTATGCTCGATGAAGCGGAAGCGATCATCGAGGCGGCGCGCGGCCGCACTTTCGTGCTGTTCACCAGTTATCGGGCAATGAATATCGCCCGCGATCGCTTGCGCGACAGTTGCCAGTTCCCCCTGCTGGTGCAGGGCGACGCACCTCGCAACGAACTGCTGGAACGTTTCCGCGAACTGGGTAACGCCGTCCTGCTCGGCACCAGCAGTTTCTGGGAAGGTGTCGATGTGCGGGGTGAGGCGCTGTCGTGTGTCATCATCGACAAACTGCCGTTTGCCTCACCGGGCGACCCGGTCTGGCAGGCGCGCATCGACGC
>JALWRY010000067.1 GCA_027080445.1 Thiohalobacter sp.
CCGGCGGGAAGATGGCCGGGTGCTTGTTTTGTCCGGGCTGGTGGCTGGTGAACAGGTCATTGTGCAGGCACAGGGAAAGTTGCATAACGGCAGCCGCGTCACTCCGGTGGCAGACTGACGCGCATGGGTGACCGTAAACCGCTCAACCTGGCCGGCCGCCTGGCGCACGCCTTCCTGGAGTCGCGGATTACCGTACTGATCATGCTCGGCCTCACCCTGTTTGGTGTGCTGGCGATCAACGTGACGCCACGCCTGTATAACCCTGAAATCGTGGTGCCGGCCGCACAGATTATCGTCGCGCGTCCGGGCCAGACGCCCGGGGAAATCCGTGCCCAGGTCATCGAACCCCTGGAAGCCCTTATGGCCGGACTGGCCGGCGTCAAGCACACCTACGGTTATGCGGTCGATGATATGGGTGTGGTCACGGTACAGTTCGAGGTTGGCAGGAACGAAGTCGATTCCCTGTTGCTGCTCTACAACGAACTGCAACGCAACATGGACCGTTTCCCGCCGGGCACACAACGGCCGCTGGTCAAAAGTATCGGCATCACGGATGTGCCAATTGTGACGATCACGCTTTCATCGGCCAGCCTGGACGGTGTCGCCTTACGCGAGATCGCGCAGAAATTCCTGGCCCGGCTGCGCGCCATACCGGACGTCGGAACGAGTCGCGTCATCGGCGGTCAGCGCCGGGCCGTGAATGTACTGATCGACCCGCAGCGGCTGGCCAGCTCCGGTATTGCGCTCGACAGCCTGCAGGATATGCTGAAGGCCTCCAACGCGGTGGTGCCGGCCGGTCATCTGGTGAATAACAACCGCATCATTGACCTGCGTGTGGATGGTGCGTTCGCCGATGTACAGGACCTGGGCGATATTATTATCGGTGCACCGGACAATCGCCCGGTCTACCTGAAAGAAGTCGCCCGCGTCGAGTACGGCCCGACGGATGCTGAACAGTATCTGACCTTTGCGCGTGGTCGCGCCGATGCACAGGCCGGGCCGGTGGGTGACACCGTACCTGCGGTAACCCTGACACTGGGAAAGCGCCCGGGCAGCAACGCGGTGAAGGTCGCCGACCGGGTGCTGAACAAACTGCAGGAGCTGAAGCGTGATGCCCTGCCGCAGGGCGTGGATGTCACGGTCACGCGGAATTACGGACGTCGCGCTGACCAGGCAGTCAATACCCTGATCGAGCACCTGGCGATCGCCATCCTGGCCGTCGCCGTGATCCTGATCCTGTTCCTTGGCTGGCGCGAGGCGGGCATCGTCACACTGACGGTACCCCTGACCCTGTTTGCGGTACTTGGTACCGGCCTGGTCATCGGCCAGACCATTAACCGGATCACCCTGTTTGCACTGATTCTGTCACTCGGTCTGCTGGTCGATGCAGCCATCGTGGTCATCGAGAACATTCACCGTCATCTGCACAAGGGAGAACACGACGACTTCAAATCGATGCTGGTGACCGCGACCAATGAAATCGGCAACCCGACCAACGTCGCCACGATCGCCGTGGTGCTGGCGTTTATTCCCATGGCTTTTGTCGGCGGCATGATGGGGCCGTTCATGCGACCGATCCCGATCAATGTGCCGGTGACCATGCTGGCTTCGCTGGTGCTGGCGTATATCGTCGTGCCCTGGGCCGCACGCCACTGGTTGTACGGGAAAGCCCTCAAGGTGCTGGCGGCGCGTGCTGCAATCGATGAATTACAGATCAAGCAGGACGTGTTGCAGCGCAGTTATGTCTCGGCGATACGACCGCTGCTGCGAAACCGCCATCTTCGTTCGCTGTTTTGGCTGGTCGTGATTGGTTTGTTGCTGCTGTCACTGTTGATGCCGGCCTGGCAATTTATTCGTCCCGCCGGGATGAACGGCCCGCTCAGTCCGCTCGGCGTAAATCTGAAATTGTTGCCGGAGGGGAACGTCAATACTTTCATGCTGGAAGTGTTGATGCCGGAAGGTACTGCCGTTGAGTCCACGGCGCGGGTCGTGGAGGCTATCGATACGGTGCTGAACGATAATCCCTATATCACCGATTACCAGAATTACCTCGGTCGTCCGTCGCCGCTCACCTTTGCCAGCATGGTGCGTGGTGACGCCATCCGCCGCGGCAGTAACCTGGCGCAGATCCGTGTCAACCTGGTCGAGGCGGAGCA
>JALWRY010000068.1 GCA_027080445.1 Thiohalobacter sp.
CGTCAGCTCGTCGCTGACCCGCATGACCGGCGCCGCGCCGGCGATATCGGCGGCCGCCACCCGCAGTACCATGGCGTGGCGAAACTGGCGCAAGCGGTCCATTTGCACCTCCAGGTCGCTCTCATCAACGTCGGCCAGGCGATGTTCCAGCTCGATTTCCAGCGCCTGGCGCGATAACGGGGCATACAGGCTGCGCGGGTCGAGCAACTGATCGAGCAGCATGGGAAAACGCGCCAGTTGCTCGCCGATCCAGGCGCTGGCGGCGCACAGGCTAACCAGCAGCGACAATACCTGCGGGTATTCCTGCAACATCGCCAGGTAGGTGGTGCGGCCGGCGATCCGCTCCAGTACCGCCACCAGCCGGCCAAGCACTTCCGCCGCCTGTGGCTGATGTCCGGCGGCGGCGATCACCCCGGGGACCAGGGCATCGAAGCGCACCCGGCCCTGCTCGCCGAGGTAACGTGGCGCGGTACCGTAGCGCAACTGGCCGATCCAGCGCAGCGCCTCGGCGGGATCCTCGTAACCGGCGTCTTCCAGCAGTCGCAGCGCCTCCTTTTCATCGCACTGCTCAAGCCACAGGCTGCGTAACGGCTCGTCCTCGTCCGCTGCGCCGTGCCGCGGCAGGTCGAACACCTGCTCGAAGTACGTTTCAACGCGACGCCGGTGCCCGTTCAGTGCGGCGAGAAAATGTTTCCAGTCCGGGTAGTCCATGGAAAGCGCCAGCCGCTCCCGGTCGCTGTCGGACCCGGGCAGGTGGTGAACCTGTTGATCGTACAGCGCCTGCAGATGGTTCTCGGTGCGTCGCAGAAAGTGGTAGGCCGATACCAGTTGCGCGCTGGCCTGCGCCGGCAAGCACTTCAGTTCCGCCAGCACCGGCAATACTTCCAGAACCCGACGCCGGCGCAGACGCGGTTCGCGCCCGCCGTGTACCAGCTGAAAGGCCTGGGCAATAAACTCGATTTCACGGATACCGCCTGGCCCAAGCTTGATATTGTCCTGCTGATCGCGCCGTTCGACTTCCTGGCGAATCTGCCGCTTGAGTTCACGCAGCGCATCGAAAGCCTGAAAATCCAGGTAGCGGCGGAACACGAACGGCCGCAACAGTTCCATCAGTTCGCGCCGGCTGTCGGCATCGCCGGTGATCGGGCGCGCCTTGATCATGGCGTAACGTTCCCATTCGCGGCCCTGCGACTGGTAGTACTCCTCCAGCGCCTCGTAGCTGCACACCAGCGCCCCGGCACTGCCATAGGGACGCAGGCGCATGTCCACACGAAACACGAAACCGTCAGCATCGTGGTCAGACAACACCTGGATCAGCGACTGGCCCAGGCGGGTGAAATACTGTTCCGGGCTGAGCGCACCGCGTTTGCGCGCCCGGCGCGCTTCCGGGTAGGTAAAAATCAGGTCGATATCGGACGAAAAGTTCAGTTCGTGGGCGCCGAGCTTGCCCATGGCCAGCACCACCAGTGGCGCCGGCCGGGATTCTGTCGCCAGCAACGGGGCCGGCGAATCGGCGGCCTGCCAGGCCGTCAAACGCGCCAGCGCGCCATCGACACAGGCGTCCGCCAGGTCGGACAGGTCACCGAGGGTTTCCGTCAGCGACGCCCAGCCGGCCAGGTCACGCCAGGCGATGCGCAGCATTTCCCGCTGACGCACCTGCCGCAGCACCCGCCTCAGCGCCGTTTCATCGGTGCAGGCCGCCAATTGGTCGCGCACCCGGCCCGACAACACCCCGGGCCAGCTGTCCGCCAGCAGGTCCCCGCTATCGAGCAGGTCCTCAACATGCTGAGGCGCACGAATACACAGTGCCGCCACGAACTCACTGAGGGCAAACAGGCGGCACAGACAGCGCTGCAGGGCCGGATCACGCGTCTGGCGCGCACCTGCCGCCTTTACAGCCACTTCATAGGCTTCCCAACGCTGCTGCGCCGACCCGCGCAGCATTTCCGGCAAATCCGCCCAGGGGGCTGTCTGTACAGGTTTTTTTCTTTTTTTGGCCACGTTCAATAGGGTACCCCGAATACCCGTCATTGCGAGCAACTCACCCCGCTGCGCGGTGACGAATCGGGGAAGAACTGTCGGCTGCGATAGTTTAGGCTGTGGCTAACCGTGAGGGAAGGCCGACGCTTCATTGGTGCGAGAGTGCCCGT
>JALWRY010000069.1 GCA_027080445.1 Thiohalobacter sp.
ACAGCAGGTCGGCGTGCCGGCGTACCGCCTCGATGTCACTCAAGCTCATTCCGCCGTTCCTTCGGGCAGTGGCGTATGGAGTTTCACGCCATCCGGCACATGCACCGTGGATGTCGGGAAGGCGATTTCGGCGCCGTGTTCACGAATAATCTTTTCGATCTTCAGCAACACATCCTGTTTGATGGCCTGGAATTTTACCCAGTTGGTGGTATGCGTGAAGGTATAGACAAAGAAGTCCAGCGAAGAAGGCGCAAAGGCGACGAGATTCACCATCAGTGTCTGGCTGTCATCGATCTCCGGGTGTTGATGCAGCATGGTTTCGATCGCCTTGAGCACATCAGCCACCTTATCGGCATCCTCGTAACGCAGGCCGATAGTTTCATAGATGCGTCGGTGTGTCATACGCGAGGGGTTCTCGACGGCAATACTGGCGAACGTCGAGTTCGGTACATAGATCGGCCGTTTGGAAAACGAACGGATAGTCGTCAGGCGCCAGCCGATATGCTCCACCGTACCTTCGATGTCGCGATCCGGTGAACGTATCCAGTCGCCGATCAGGAACGGGCGATCCAGGTAGATCATCAGCCCGCCAAAGAAGTTGGCCAACAGGTCCTTGGCTGCGAAACCGACCGCGATACCGCCAATACCGCCAAACGCCAGCACGCCGGACACGCTGAAGCCCAGCGTTTGCAGAATTACCAGTACCGCAGTGATGATGACGGAAAGGCGCACCAGCTTGGCGATCGCATCGGCGGTGGTTCGATCGTAGGGTTCGCCACTCGCCATACCGCGTTCGATAATACTTTCCTGCAAACCGGCCGTGAGCCGCACCAGGAACCAGGCGCCCGCCACGATGACGCCGACCTGGCGTATCGGCCCGATCGCGTTGAAGATGGGCGAATCGGACTCCGCGCGCACAATATCCGCCGCGAAAGTGATACCGACGACCCAGATCAGCAGGGTCAACGGGCGGGTCGCGGCCCGCAGCACATCGTCATCCCACGGATTGCGTGTACCGCTCAGATGTTCGAGCAGACGCTTTACCAGGCGTCGTTTGATCAGGTCCGTCAGTAGCGCAAGGAATACGACCACAAACACCTGCACAACCCAGGTATTGGCGCCGGTCCAGTCGGACAGTATTTTAATAAATGCTTCCACGCCGGGATTACTCCAGATCCATATCCAGCCAGCCTTCGGTGTCACAGCGGGCCAGCCTTGCCGTGACCGATTGCCAGCGCTCACTCTGGCGTAGCGCTTCGCGCGACGGGAACTGCCTGCCGTGCATACGCGCCAGCCGTAACTGTGCAGCCGGGTCATTGTAACCGTTCAGGGCTTCAACGACTTCAACGGCATGTTGCGGCTGGTTGCACACCAGCACCATGTCGCAACCGGCTTCCAGCGCCAACCGGGCGCGTTGCGGGTAATTACCCGCCCATTCCGCGCCGCCCATACTCAGGTCATCGCTGAAAATTACACCCTGGAACTGCAGGGCGCCGCGCAATATACCGGTCAGCCAGCGACGTGAAAAGCCTGCCGGCTGACTATCGACCTGTGGATATAACACATGCGCCACCATCACGCTGTTCATCCCGTTGTGCGCCAGCCGCGTGAACGGGATAAGATCTTTTAATTCCAGGTCTTCCAGCGTGCGCGTGTCTTCCGGCAGCCCCTGGTGTGAGTCAACGGTCACACCGCCGTGGCCGGGAAAATGTTTACCCACTGACGCCATCCCTGCTTCGTGCATGCCGCGCTGGTAGGCCAGCGCCAGTTCACTCACCGCTTCCGGGTCACGGTGAAACGCGCGGTCGCCGATGACCTCGGAAAGCCCGAGGTCCAGATCCAGCACCGGGGCAAAACTGAGATCGACCCCCACCGACAACACTTCGCTGGCCATCAGCCAGCCCGCCTGCTGCGTCAGCGCCAGTGCCGCCGCACGGTTGTCGTCATACAGACGGGCGAACACGCCCACCGGCGGCAGACGAAAAAACCCGTCACGGAAACGTTGCACGCGCCCGCCTTCCTGGTCCACGGCAATCAACAACGGCGGCTGACGCACCGCATGAATATCAGCCGCCAGTTTTGCCACCTGCTCCGGTGATTCGTAATTGCGGCTGAATAAAATCACACCACCGACCGCCGGGTGTTGCAGGATTTCGCGTTCTTCCGCCTGCAAGGTCAGTCCCTGCACATCCAGCATGACCGGTCCGAGACTCATCTTTCCCTGCCCTGTTCGCGCAGTCCGGAACGCACGTCCAGCCAGTCGCGTAATTGATCGCCGAGCAGGTTCACGCTCAACACGACCAGCATCAGGGCGATGCCCGGCGCCAGCACCAGGTGCGGCGCAACCAGCATGTAACGCACACCGTCGCGGATCATGCTGCCCCAGGACGCGTCCGGCGGCTGCACACCAAGCCCCAGAAACGACAGGCCGGACTCGGCGATGACCACGGCGGCCACGCCAAAGGTTGCCTCCACCACCAGCGGCGCGCTGATCAGCGGTAATAGATGACGCCAGATAATACGCCACGACGGCGTACCCAGCGCCTGCGCTGCCTGCACATGTTCGCGTTGCCTGACCGACAACACCTGCGCACGCGCCAGGCGCGCATAACCGACCCAGCCGACCAGTGTCAGGGCAAACACCAGGTTATCGATGCCCGGCCCGAGCAGGCCAGCCAGCGCAATCGCCAGCAGAATGCCGGGAAACGCCATGAATACATCCATCACCAGTACCAGCAGACGTTCCGCCCTGCCACCGTACCAGGCCGCCAGGCTACCGATCAAAACCCCGAACCACAGCGACAGGCTCACCACCAGCACGGAAACCCGGAAGGATACGCCGGCCCCGACCAGCAGGCGATCGAGTACTGGTCGCCCCAGGTCGTCCGCCCCCATCCAGTGCGCGCTGTCGGGCGCTTCAAGAATGTGTGGCAAGGCCATCCTGTCCGGGTGCAACGGTAACCAGCGTCCACCCAGCGCCACCAGGGTCCAGGCCAGCAACACCAGTATGGCAAGGCGACGTACCATTCAGGCCTGCCCCAGGCGAATGCGCGGATCCGCCTTGACGTAAAGCAAATCGGTCAGCAGGTTGATCACGACATAACTCAGACTGATCATCAGCACACAGCCCTGCACCACGGGATAATCGCGACGCTGAATCGATTCGACCAGCAAGGCGCCAACGCCCGGCCAGTTGAACACCATCTCTGTCACCACCGCACCACCCAGCAAGGCGCCCAGCTGCATACCCAGCAAGGTCAGCACCGGTAACCAGGCGTTACGCATGGCATGGCGTACCAGCACCTGACGCGCGGCCAGCCCCTTGGCGCGCGCCGTGCGAACAAAATCTTCACCCAGCACTTCCAGTAAACTGCTGCGCACCATGCGCGACAGCACCGCCGCCAACCCGGTGCCCAGCGTTATCGCCGGCAGCACAACCGACAGCGCACTTTCCCGGCCACTCACCGGGAACCAGCCCAGCCCCAGGGAAAACACCATGACCAGCAAGGGGCCCAGCCAGAAGTTGGGGATAGAAATGCCCAACAGGGAAAAGCCCATGGCGGTACTGTCCCAGTGACTGCCCTTGCGCGCGGCCGCCAGCAGGCCAAGCGGCAAGGCCACCAGCAGCGCCACCAGGAACGCCAGCGCGGAAAGCTGCAAGGTGGCTCCCAGCCGGGTAAACACCAGTGCAAAGACCGGTTGCTGGTAATACAGTGAACTGCCCAGGTCGAGTGACAATGCGCCCGTGAGGAAACCGGCCCATTGTTCGAGTAGCGGCCGATCCAGCCCCAGGGCGTGACGCAACGCTTCGGTATCAGCGGCAGACGCCGATTCGCCCAGCATAACAGCCACCGGATCGCCGGGTACCCAGTGGATCAGAAAGAATACCAGTGTAGTGACGCCGAACAGCACCCACAAGGCGTTCAGGAAGCGGGAAACAAGATACGCCGGCATCAGGATGAGGTGCTTTGTGGCTCCGGTGTTGCATAGGCATCATCCACACTGTGACAGGCAAACCGAACCACCTCGCCATTCGGCTGTTCGAGCTGGTAGACCGGGAAACTGCCATCGGCGGTGCGAATGATTTCATAGTCGGACGCCAGTTCGGCCACCCAACGTTCGGGACAACAGGATCGCAGGCGGCGACGCCCGCGATCCAGCGGCACCACCGACGTGTCGTCTACCGTTTTATCCGCTTGCCTGAGTTGGATGACCTCGGTAATCAAGGCATCAATCTGTGCCGTCAGCGACTCGATCTGCTGCTCAAGATCGG
Source organism: Thiohalobacter sp. (assembly GCA_027080445.1). Classification (GTDB taxonomy): domain Bacteria; phylum Pseudomonadota; class Gammaproteobacteria; order DSM-19610; family DSM-19610; genus Thiogranum. Next base: position 4,274 of record JALWRY010000069.1, read on the forward strand.
CCTGCTGGGGCCTGACAATATCCGCCGATGTTTCCGTCACCCCGCTGGCTACCGGCTGTGTGAGTGAATCCGCTCCCGTTGCGACTAGATAGCGCTGCCAGAAGTCTGCTGTAGTGCGTGTTTCCACGGCATCATGTTCCAGCAACAATTGCCCGGCCAGTGCATCGATGTCGCGCGCGGCCGGCGATTCCGGATTGCGACAGCACAAGGCCTGCTGTGCAAGCACCGCTTTTTGCATCCGTGCGTCTTCCTGCACCAGCCCCAGCAAAGGCAGTTTGCGCTGCAGGTAGAAATCCACCACTTCCCTGAATTTATCGTAGGAATGCCTTCCAACCGTATGATTTCTTGAATGATTAACAATAACCTGGACGCGCCCCTGGTAGGCCTCGGCATGCAGCAGTTTGAGCAGCGCATAGGCATCTGTCATTGACGTGGGATCGGGAGTGATCACCATCAGCACTTCCGGACTGGCCAACGACAGGGCCAGAACATTGCGCGCAATGCCCGAGGCCGAATCAATCAGGACAAAATCATAGGCCTCCAGCGCCTGCAGCGCATCCGCCAGCCGGCCCAGTTCCTCAGGTGTCAGGGCCGTCATGCGTTCGGACCCGGAACTGCCCGGAATCACGTCCACACCCTGCGCAACATGACGCAGGATGACGTCATTGAGCCGCAGGTTTGAGGTAATCAGGTCTTCGAGGGTATGCCGGGGTTGCAGTTTAAGCATGACATTGACGTTGGCCAGTCCCCAGTCCGCATCCAGCAGGCACACGCGCTTGCCACGCTGCGCCAGTTGCATGGCAAGATTGACGGCGATACTGGTCTTGCCAACGCCGCCCTTACCACTGGTGATGGAAACAAATCGGGTCATACCAGCCACACAGGCTCTCGGGCCTGCTCTCCCCCAACGTGAATTTTATGTCATGATCATATCACACGCCCCCGGGGGGGATCAGCCTTTCCGTGCCCCCGAAGCCCGCTCGCTGATATGCACCGGGAAGCCCGGTTCCACGGCATCAAACAACTCAATAATGTCGCTATTACGCATGCGCACACAGCCGTGGGAACCCGGTTCGTCGGCCGATTCAGTATCCGGGCAACCGTGGATATAGATAAAGCGGCGCTGGGTATCGACATCGCCGAACCGGTTGCGCCCGGGTTCGTTACCACACAACCAGAGAATGCGGGTCAGGATCCAGTCGCGTTGCGGGTGTTGCCGACCCAGCTCGGGGGTCCAGACTTCCCCCGTTGGACGTCGGGCAACGAATACGGTGCCGGGGGCGCAACCTGCGCCGATCATCGCGCGAATGCGGTGCCAGCCACGCGGTGTCTTTTCACTGCCGAATTGTTCACCGGCGCCGTTCCGCGCCGTGGAAACCGGCCAGCTGCGTACACATTCGCCCTGCCTGAACAGCTCAAGACGCTGGTCGGCCAGACTGATTTCCAGTCGGGAATCCGCTTGCCGAAATTTACCTGACATAGCCCTGGCTTTAGCCTCCTGGCACCGTATTGGCAAAGTCCACAAGATTGTGGAAACTGATTAATTCGTCACGATATCAACGACGGGTAACGTATGAAAGCGCATCAAAGTTCCCGTCCGCCGCCAGACGATAGCCGCTAATACCCTTGCGCGCCACCACATACTGGCTCTCGAACCACAAGGGTACAACCGGCAATTGCTCCAGCAGACGTTTTTGTAACTGCCGGTATAGTGCGGCCTGCTGTTGAAGGTCATTACTTTGCATGGCGGCATCGATCAAATGATCGGTTTGCACATCAGAAAACCGCCCGCGATTCGCACCGGCGGGCGGCAATGATTGACTGTAAAACGCGTAACGAAAAATATCCGGCGATTTGATACCCACCCACGACAGGCTGTAAAGCTGGAAATTCCCGGCCTTGATATCACCGAAAAACGTACCCCAGTCATAGCTGCTGACGGTCACCTGTATACCGGCTTCGGCCAGTTGTTGTTGCAGGATGGTCGCAAGACGAACACGAAACGGATCGCTGGATGTTTTATACACGAGGTGCAGCGGGTGATCCGGGCCATAACCGGCTGCCGCCAGCAACGCCCGGGCGCGTGGCAGATCCCGTTCAATAAAGGGCAGGCTGGCGCCCGCCCAGTGCTCGGGAGGCAACAGGGCCGAGGCCTTGCGCGCCGCGCCGCGAAATACATAGCGGATAATGGCGTCACGGTCGATCGCCAGGGCCACTGCACGTCGTACTGACAACTTGCCGGTAGCGGCATCCTGCAGCTGAAAACCCAGGTAGGAGAAGTTACTGCCGGGACGTGTGACTACCTGTATGCCCTGCCGCGTCCTTAGCCAGTTCAGCAACTCCGGCGGCAGGTCGTTCTGCAACAGGTCCACTTCGCCACGTAACAGTTTCAGCACGCGCATGGTGGGATCGTGCACCTGTTCAAACACCAGCCGCTGGCCATCCGACACCCGTTCCAGTTCCAGCCGTCCGGCCTGTGGCCAGGCCACGAAACGAAACGGCCCGCTGCCCAGAGGCTGGTGATCCAGGGGCCGCCCTGCCTCGATAGCGGCCTTTGGCACAATACCGACCGTCATCCAGGCGGGAAACAACGGGGCCGGGTGATCGAGAAAGAAATCCAGCGTATCCGCATCGATGACGCTAATCCGCCGGATCAGTTTCAGGGTACCGTAATGCGGTGATGCCGTGCGGCGATCCAGTACGGAACGATAGGTGGCTGCCACGTCATCCGCGTTCAGCCGTGTGCCATCGTGAAACACCCGATCCTGTTTACGCAGAATAAAACGGTAATGTGTCGCACTGAGACGCTCCCACCGCGCCAGTGCAGGCACCGGCCGAAACTGTTCGTCAAAGTCGACCAGGCGCGCATAGAGCAGTCGGTTGATGCGCTCGGATGTGGCATCGGTCGCGTAACGCGGGTCGAGACTGGACGGCACAGTCGCCAGCGCAAAACGAATGGCAGTGTGACTCGATTGTGCCTGACACCCGCCCAGCCACAGGGCGAGGTACAGGATGGTGGTGCGTATAACGATCTGGTACAGGCTTGCTCCCATGCGCGCATTGTAGCAAGCTGCCGGCTGGCAATCCGGAAGCCAATGGAGGAAACATGAAACAATACAGTGGCAGTTTCAATAAACGTTCACGTCTGTTGAAGGCCCCGGCGCTTGGCGAAGCAGCAGTCGCCAGTCTCAGAGCGCTGGATAGGGAAGGACTGGCCGATCACCTGCAATCCGTACTCCAGGTGCAAAATGACTTCTTCCCCTGCTTCGACTGGAGCTTTCCACCACCGCTGCTGGGCTCACATACACCACCGGACACCGCCGATGCGCTGTTCTCCCACGCCTCGGTCGAACCCGGGCGCTACAGCCTGTACCTGCATGTCCCGTTCTGTAAGACACTGTGCAGTTTTTGTTACTACACTGTACTGCCCGGACGCGGCATCGAACAATCCGCCCGCTATCTCGACTACCTGATCCGGGAAATGGACCTCTACTCCCCGGTACTGCAGAGTGAATGGTGTGAGTCGGTCTATATTGGCGGTGGTACGCCGACTTATCTCGACGAACCACAACTGGTGACCCTGATCGAGGCGCTGCGCGATCGCTTCCACCTGCTGGACGATGCCGAGATCAGCATCGAAGCCGCCCCCGGCACGCTGCCCGACAGCAAGCTGGAAACACTGAAACAGCTTGGCGTCAACCGTCTCAGTTATGGCATCCAGACCCTGGACGAAGCCATGCTGGCGACCATGAACCGTCACTACCGGGTCGCTGAAGCGGAACGCGAACTGGAATCGGCACTGAAGTTTATCGGTAACGTCAACGTCGATACCATGTACGGCTTCATCGACGAACCGGAGGGCGCACTGAACCGCACGCTGCAACGTTTCCATGCCCTTGGCATTCCCAGTCTCTCCATCTATGCGCTGGATACCCAGCGTACCCGCAAGGGGAAATCCCTGCTCGGACCACCGCGCGACGAACAATACGAATACAAGATTGACGCCTTCTCGCGGGCGCAGGAACTCCTGCATAGCCTGGGTTATGCGCCGGTGCTGCAAAACGTCTTCGTACAGCCGGGACGCGGCAGCTACAAACACCAGACAAGACGCTGGGACAATCTGCCGCTGGTGTCACTGGGCGTGTCGGCACAAGGCTATGCGCCACGCATGCCTTACCAGAACGTCGGGGCGATCAAACCCTATTACCAGCTGCTCGATGAAGGCCGGCTGCCGATTGCCACCGTCGACCCGCTGAGCCCGGAAATGGAACTGATCCGCGAAGTCTCCAGCCGCCTGCGATTCACCGAGGTGGACCTCGCCAGCATCCAGCGCAAGTACGGTGTTGACCTGGACTATGTCTTCGGTGACCTGATC
>JALWRY010000070.1 GCA_027080445.1 Thiohalobacter sp.
GAAAGCGTTTGATTATGCGATATTTATCGAAGTCCTGCACGAAAACGCTCAACCCGCCTTATCGGGCGTAACCTCACCGGCCAGTTGACGCAATCCCTGCAGCGCCTGCGCCAGCATCGGGTTGTCACTTTCGCGCGGGTAAACCATGTAGGCGGGGTGCACATATTCCGGTGTCCCGGCAACGCGGTACAAACTGCCGGCCGCAATGAACGGTTCGGCCATACGCGCCGGCAGGAAACAGCTGCCACCATTTCTGAGAATCAGCTGTATGCCCAGCCAGCCGATATTCACCACTTGCGGCGGACGTTCCAGGTCGGGGTAACTCTGTGCATGCTGGGCGTAAAAACCCGGCCCCCACTCGACGTAGATGTAATCATTGCCCGGCTTCACATCGTCCGGTCGACTGCTCACCAGCACCAGTGTTTCATCAAAGAGATGCTCGACAACCAGCCCGGGGCTGTGGCTGGGCGTATACATCAACCCAATGTCCAGCGTGCCTTCGACCAGTTGTCGCATCAGGTCTTCCTCGAAACCGATCTCACTGCGAATCGCCACATCCGCTGCCGCCCGGCGCATCCAGCCGACCCAGGCCGGCAGAAAACCCTCCCACAAGGCGATCCGGCCACCGATGCGAATGGTGGCGCGATACCGGCCGGGCAGACCAATTTCATGGCGCGCCTGTTCTGCGGTCAACACCAGGCGCTTGGCATATTGCAGGAAACGACGCCCGGCCGGCGTCAATGTGGCGCCTGAGCGGTTGCGTACGAACAGGCGTGCACCCAGTTCCTCTTCCAGGCGCTGGATACGCGCGCTGACGGTCGATTGCGTCAGGTGCAATTGTCGGGAGGCTTCAAGGAAACTGCCGTGCGCGGTAATCGCCAGAAAAGTCCGTGATTGCTCAATATCCATCGTATCGCGCCTTTATCGACCTGCTTCGGCCTTATATATCGAAATAAGCGATAGTATCTATAAATTAATATCGCTTTACAAGCATTTAACACAGCCGATACATTAACGGCACACAGACGAATCAGGAGAGCCAACGTGAACACAGAGACAGCCATTGCCGTCGATATCGAGGGTTATCTGGTTGACCCGGATGACTGGGACGAACAGGTAGCGGATGAACTGGCCAGGGCCGAGGGCCTGGAACTCACAGAGGAATACTGGCCCATTCTCAACTTCATGCGGGACTATTGGCGGGAAAACGGCGTTGCGCCGGATGTGCGCCATGTTGTCGGGTTCCTGGTGGACGAACACGGTTACGACAAGAAATCCGCCAAGCAGCACTTGTTCCGGCTCTTCCCTTACGGTTATGTGAAACAGGCCTGCAAAATTGCCGGGATGCAACGTCCGCGCGCCTGGAGTACGGGTTAAATCCTGTTGACGGGCAAGGTATATAACACCGGAAATTTCCTTCCGGGGCACTTTGCTGTATGGTTGATCGCTGTTTTTTACCCAGCTGGCCCGGCGGGCCGAGGATCATTTCATGCAGATTGAGCAAAACAAGGTCGTCACCTTGAACTACACCCTGAAAGACAACGACGGCAACGTCATCGACCAGTCAACCGATGGCAGTTTTGCCTACCTGCACGGCGCTAACAACATCATCCCCGGGCTGGAAAACGCCCTCACCGGCAAGACTGTTGGTGAAAAGATGGATGTCGCTGTCGAACCGGCCGATGGTTACGGTGAGCGCGACGCCGAAAAAACCCAGGCGGTGCCACGCAACATGTTCCCGGAAGATGCCGAAATTGAAACCGGTATGCAGTTTCACGCACAGAGCCCCACAGGCGAAACGCTGGTGGTCACCGTGGTCAAGGTTGAAGACGAAACCGTCACCGTCGACGGCAACCACCCGCTGGCCGGCGTGGCGCTGAATTTCGATGTTGAAATCATGGATGTGCGTGACGCTTCTGAAGAAGAACTGCAGCACGGTCACGTACACGGCGCCGGCGGGCACGACCACTAGGCGCCATCGCCGCAATTCTCTATCTCGAACTCCAGCGTCGAGTGGGTAATGTCAAAGGCTTCATCCAGCCGCTCTTTCAGAGCGGCCTTGATGCCGGCGGTGTCCTCAAAGCAGTCGATAACGACGTGGGCCTCCAGTGCGCGGCGCTGCTCATCGATTTGCC
>JALWRY010000071.1 GCA_027080445.1 Thiohalobacter sp.
TTTCCCTAACCCGAATATCGAAAGAGCACACAGCTACAAGGTCTGGATTATGAAAATACTGGTCATCGGTGGCGGCGGTCGCGAACATGCGCTGGCGTGGAAAGCGGCGCAGTCAGAACGCGTGGAAACGGTTTTTATGGCGCCCGGCAATGCGGGTACGGCACGTGAACCGGGGTTGCAGAATGTCGACGTGGGCGCGGAAGATATCGATGCCTTGCTGGCGTTTGCGCAGCGCGAAGCCGTTGACCTGACCATCGTCGGTCCCGAAGCGCCGCTGGTGGCCGGCGTGGTGGATCGTTTCCGCGCCGCCGGTTTGCGTATCTTCGGCCCCACGGCCGCGGCAGCGGAACTGGAAGGTTCCAAGGCCTTCACCAAGGATTTCCTCGCCCGTCATCACATCCCTACGGCCGCTTACGGTAACTTTACGGATCTCGATGCGGCCATTGCCTACATCAAATCACAGGGGGCGCCCATCGTGGTCAAGGCCGATGGCCTGGCGGCGGGCAAGGGTGTGATCCTGGCGCAGAGCGAAGACGAGGCCGTCGAAGCCTGTCGCGACATGCTGGCGGGCAACGCGTTTGGCGAGGCCGGTCACCGGGTGGTGATCGAGGAATTCCTCAGCGGTGAGGAAGCCAGTTTTATCGTTATGGTAGATGGCGAGCATGTCCTGCCGCTGGCTACCTCGCAGGATCACAAGGCCCGCGACGAGGGCGATACCGGGCCCAATACCGGGGGGATGGGTGCCTACTCGCCGGCCCCGGTGGTCGACGACGCCATGCACCGGCGCATTATGGATGAAGTGATCATGCCGACCGTGCGCGGCATGGCGGCTGACGGCAAGCCGTACACGGGTTTTCTCTACGCAGGCATCATGATCGCCCCCGACGGGACGCCGAAGGTGCTGGAATACAATGTGCGCTTTGGCGACCCGGAAACCCAGCCCATCATGCTGCGCCTGCAGTCTGACCTGGTGGCCTTGTGCGAAGCTGCGCTGGACGAACGCCTGGACCAGGTTTCAGCCGACTGGGATCCTCGCGCCAGCCTGGGTGTGGTGCTGGCGGCCGGCGGTTACCCGGGCAGTTATGCCAAAGGCGATGAAATTCATGGTCTTGACAGCGACTTCGGCGAGGGGGTGAAAGTCTTTCACGCGGGTACCGCGCTGGACGGTGACAAGGTCGTTACAGCCGGCGGGCGTGTGCTGTGTGTCTGCGCGCTGGGCGAAGACGTGGCCGACGCGCAGCGCAGCGCCTATGCCGCAGTCGAGCGGATCAGCTGGAAGGGCATGTTCTGTCGCCGCGATATCGGTCACCGGGCGATTAATCGCTGAGTTGCCCCGTCATTACCAGGTTACTCCTGGGGTGCAATGACAGTGCTTCATCAGCCCAGCTGTTTCCACAGAAGCGTGACGGGGTGAATAACGTCTATCCTGACCCCTCGCTTACGCAGCCTTGCCCGCAGATGCATCGCGCAGCCGATATTGGTTGTGAGCAAGGTATGTACCTGGCTGTCTATAACACGTTCCACCATCCTGTCCCCCAGCGCGTCGGAAAATTCAGGTTGTGTCAGCATGTAATTGCCCGCCGCGCCGCAGCAACCGCCCTGCGGGTTGATGGGGCGTGTTTCCAGTCCCGGAATCCAGCCCAGCACCTTGAAAACGGCCTCTGCCTGTTGCAGGGCATTACGCTGGGTGCAGGGGATATACACGCCGACCGGGTCATCGCAGGGCGCGAAGTGCAGCGCGGCGGGGTCCTGCCGGGCAAGAAAAGCCATGATCTCGCTGACGCGTGGTGAGAAGGGTGGCGATGCGCCGCCGCTATCCAGCGTGTCGTAGTCTTGCAGGTGCGCCGCGCAGCCGCTGGCGATGCTGATAATCGGCGCGTCGTCATTCAGTGCGGCGCGGTTATGCGCCGCCAGTGATGCGGCGGTCTCCGGGTAGCCGTTGTGCTGGTGCAATGCGCCGCAACAGGCGGTGTTTTTACTAATCCGCGCCTCGTAACCCAGCGCCATCAACAACCGCTGCGCTGCGTTGAGGGTTTGTTGATCCAGCGCGTGACCGGTACAGCCGGGGAACAGGTGGAGGCGGGTAGTGGTTTCCCCGGTGGGCGGGGAAGCGGGCTGGTGTTTGCCGGGC
>JALWRY010000072.1 GCA_027080445.1 Thiohalobacter sp.
ATACGAGCCGGTTGAGTTCCGGCGAGGCGCCGCAGCTGGCGGTGGGATAGGGCATGGACAGCGTCCGGGACGTTATCCAGATCGACGATCGCTGGTACGTGCTGGCGACTTCCTCGCGCGCCGACGATCGCACCCGGGTACTCAAGCACGACGAATTGTTCGGCCTGTTCGACCGCTGGGGTGACATTCAGCCGATGGGGCTGGGCGAGCAGGGTCTGTATTACCAGGGTACCCGCTTCCTGTCGCGACTGGAGCTGACAGTCAACGACCGGCGTCCCCTGTTGCTCAACTCCACGATCCAGGAAGACAATGCCCTGATGGTGGTGGATCTCACCTTTCCTGATCTGTACGAGAACGACGAACTGGTCATCCGCAAGGGCACCGTACACCTGTTTCGTTCCAAACTGTTGTGGCAGGGAAAATGTTACGAGCACCTGAGCCTGCACAACTACGGCGACCAGGAGGTTGCCTTCGAGCTGCAACTGGCCTTCGACGCTGACTACTACGACATGTTCGAGGTTCGCGGCGTCCACCGGGCACAGCGCGGAGAACGTCTGCCGCCCGAGCAGAAGCACGGTGTGCTGAGCCTGGGTTACCGGGGGCTCGACGACTCGGTGCGGCTGACCCGTATCCAGCTCAGCGAATCGTTGCAATGGTGTAAGGACAGCACGGCGCGGCTGGCTTGCCGGTTGCCGCCCGGCGGCGCCCGGGAATTCTACTTTACCGTCAGTTGTGATATCGACGGCAAGGTGACGCCAATGCTGCAGTACGAGGAGGCGCTGCAGGCGCACCGTGCCATGTTACAGCTCCGCCGCGAGGCGCAGGCGGAAGTCTTCACCTCCAATGAACAGTTCAATGACTGGATCAACCGCTCGGCTGCCGACCTGCGCATGTTGACCTCGCACACCGGGCACGGCGCCTATCCCTACGCCGGTATCCCCTGGTTCAGCACACCCTTTGGTCGCGATGCACTGATTACCGCGATGCAGACCCTGTGGCTCGACCCCGCGCTGGCGCGCGGCGTGCTGGCCTTCCTCGCTGCCCACCAGGCGCAGGAAGAAGACCCGCACAGCGATGCCGAACCCGGCAAGATCCTGCACGAAATGCGCGGCGGCGAAATGGCCGCCCTGGGTGAGGTGCCGTTTTCGCGCTACTACGGCAGTGTCGATGCCACGCCGCTGTTTGTGTGGCTGGCCGGCGCCTATTACCGCCGCAGCGGCGACCGGGCCTTCATCCAGTCCATCTGGCCGAACATTCGCCGGGCGCTGGAATGGGTCGACCGTTACGGCGACATGGACGGCGACGGTTTCGTCGAATATTTCCGCCACAGTGAGAACGGCCTGGTGCAGCAGGGCTGGAAAGATTCCGACGACTCGGTGTTCCACCACGATGGCAGTCCGGCGCAGGGGCCGATTGCACTGTGCGAAGTACAGGCCTATGTCTATGAAGCGCGGCGCGAGGCCGCCGCGCTGGCGCGCCTGCTCGGCGAGGACAGTTACGCCGAGACGCTGGAACGACAGGCCGAAAGTCTGAAACAGCATTTCAACGAGGCCTTCTGGTGCGAGGACATCGGCACCTTCGCCATTGCGCTGGACGGCGCCAAACGTCCCTGTCGGGTGCGTAGCTCCAACGCCGGCCATGTGCTGGCGACCGGTATCGCCGACGAAACGCTGGCACACCGGGCGGCACAGACCCTGTTGTCGCCTGTGTCTTTCAACGGCTGGGGGGTGCGTACCGTCGCCCGCGGCGAGGTACGCTACAACCCGATGTCCTACCATAACGGCTCGGTCTGGCCGCACGACAGCGCCATGGTCGCGGCGGGACTGGCCCGTTACGGCGACCGAAAAGCAGCCAACCGCATTATGACCGGCCTGTTCGATGCCGCCATCGCCCTCGACCTGCACCGCCTGCCGGAACTGTTCTGTGGCTTTGACCGCCTGCCGGGTCAGGGCCCAACCCTCTACCCGGTGGCCTGCCTGCCGCAAGCCTGGGCCAGTGGCGCCGTGTTCCATTTGTTACAGGCCAGCCTGGGTCTGGTGTTCTCGCCCGAGAAACCGCAACTGCGCTTCTACCACCCGCAACTGCCCGACTACCTGGACCGGCTGGAGATCACCAACCTGCGCTTCGC
>JALWRY010000073.1 GCA_027080445.1 Thiohalobacter sp.
GGTCCGGTAGTTGTAGCGCTCGAGTATCGGCAGGATCAGCGCGGTCGGGCCAAAGCGGGTCTTGCCCGGCACCAGCACATCCGGGTCGCCGTGGATGGCCGCGAATGGCAGCTTGTCGTTCTGCACGGTGTAGACCTTGCCGTTGAGGTTCTGCGGCGTGAAATAATAGCTGCCGGCCACGGGCAGGCAGGAATAGTGCAGGCCATAGCCCAGGTCCTGCGCCAGTTTCAGGCTGTGGCCGCCGGCGCAGACGACCAGCGCCCGTGTCTGGTAGCAGGTGCCGCCGGTCTCAACCAGGAAACGATCGTCCTCGATCTTGATGTGATGGACTGTCTCGTTGTAGTGTACATCGATATGCTTGCCTTCCACGGCCTGCGCCTGCCGGACGAAGGATCGCGACACGGCCTCGAAGTTGACAGCGGTGTACTCATCGGTGGAACCCAGCGCAACAATTTCTTCATTACGGATGCGGCCATCGCCGAGTGTCACCACGGCCGGTTCGATACGGGCGATATCTTTTTTCTCCAGCAGTTGCAGCTTTGGATAGTGCGGCCCGAAGACTTCAAAGCGCTCGCGTAACAACCGGCATTCTTCCGCGCCGACACCCAGCACCATTTTTGAATAGGGATAGATCAGGTGGTCCTTGTCGGGCTGGGCGAGGCAGTAGTTAGCGAGCATGCGTGCGGCGCGCTGGACCTTGAGCGCCTTTTCCAGGGTGTAGTTGGTTTCGATGTCGCCGCAGTGCAGGGTCTGGCTGTTGTTGCTGGACAGGGAGTTGACACGCGCCGGCGCCGCGTATTTTTCAATCACGCCGATGTGGTGGATATCGGTGAACTTTGCGGTTTCGTACAGCAGCGCGGTACCGGACACGCCGGCGCCGATAATCAGCAGCTCGTACTGGTGTGAGCCCATGGTAAGGTGATTCCCTGTTCTGTTGCGTGTTGTAGCGGCCGGCTGTGGTGTTTATAAATGCATCAGTTTCAGTACCGGTTCGCTCCTGACCTTGTCATCGTTGAACCCGGACACCAGCAACACATCGTGGCCGCTTTCGCCCAGGTGACACTGCCGGGAAATGTGCGTGCAGATGGTGCGCCAGTTACGACCACGCGACCTGGGCTCGTACACGGGGACAATGCCCCAGTGCAACGCCATCTGGCGACAGATACGGACATCGGAGCACACGCCGACGGCGGGCGGTAGCGGCCGGTGGGCGGCCATGATGCGCGCCGTGGTGCCCGTGTGGGTGGGGACGATAATGGCTTCCACTTCGAGGTCATGGGTGAGTTGTACGGCGGCATGTGCCATGGATTCACGCACGAAGTGGGTTTTCTGCCGACGACCGCTAATCGACTCGATGGCGAAGTGTCCTTCCTGCCACTGGTGTCGTTCAACTTCACGCAGGATGCGGTCCATGGTCTGCACCGCCTTGAGCGGGTATTTGCCGGCAGCGGATTCACCGGACAACATGGCGGCATCGGCACTGAGCATGGCGGCGCCGGCCACGTCGGTGACTTCGGCGCGCGTCGGGCGTGAGTGCGTCATCATGGACTCCAGCATCTGTGTTGCGACGATTACCGGGGTACCGCGCTGGCGCGCTTTCTGAATCAGTTCGCGCTGGATCAATGGCACCTTCTCCGCCGGCAGTTCAATGCCGAGGTCGCCGCGCGCAATCATGATGCCGTAGGATTCTTCCAGGATGGCGTCGATATTGGCGACGCCATCCGGGTGTTCGATTTTGCTGATGATGGGAATGCTGCTACCGAGCCGTTTCAGGTAACGCGTCAACTGTTGCACATCACCCGCCTGGCGTACAAAACTGAGTGCCACGAAGTCCACGTCGGCCTCGACCGCCAGGCGCACATCGGCACGGTCCTTGGCGGTCAGCGCCGCGGTGGAAAGTGTCGAGTTGGGCAGGTTCATACCTTTGTGATCAGACAGCACACCGCCTTCCACCACCTTGCAGCTGACGTCCTTGCCCTTCACTTCGAGCACGCGCAAGGTCAGGTTGCCATCATCGAGCAGGATACGCTCGCCGGGCTTGACGTCCTTGTGCAGGGACTTGTACTGCGAGGGGATCAGGCCAGGCTTGCCGGTTACCACGCGCGTCGTGACGGTCACGATACTGCCCTGTTTTAGCAGAATACTGCCGGATTCGAATTTCCCCACGCGGATTTTCGGGCCACACAGGTCCATGAGGATTGCGATATGCCGACCCGCCGCTTTTGCGGCACGGCGCACGCGCTTTACGGTCTTGCGGTGAGTCTCCGGGTCGCCGTGCGACATGTTGATGCGGAACAGGTCTACGCCGGCGCTGACCAGCCGGGCAATCATTTCAGCGGAATCGGAAGCCGGTCCGAGGGTCGCGATAATCTTGGTTCTGCGCCATTGCAGCGCGATGGCTTTTCTGTCAAAGGTCTTGCGGGGCATGCTTTTTGTCCGTTGATGATTTTAACCCGCGTAGCATGAACGCTGCGGAATTATTTGTCACGCGGGACTAGCGCCTGTGACGTTTACGCGCTTCATGTTGTTTCGGACGGTGTGAAGGCCGACGCACGTGTTTCTCGGGGACAGGCGCCACAATAACCGGTACGTCCAGTCCGGCGGCCTGGTAAAGGGCTTTCATCTCGGCGGCATGCAGGGGCCGCGACTCGCCCTTGCGTAACTTGCGTTCCAGAATAATCGGGCCGTAGCGCACGCGCGTGAGCCGGCTGACCGTGACGCCCTGCGACTCCCACAAACGTCGGACTTCGCGGTTACGCCCTTCCTTGAGTATGACATGAAACCAGCGATTGGCGCCGGTGCCACCGGACTCTTCCACGGCGGCAAAGTGCGCTTTGCCATCTTCGAGTTCCACCCCGTCGACCAGCCGTTCCAGCATCGGCATATCGACATGGCCGAGCAAGCGCACGGCATACTCGCGTTCGATCTCCCGGGAAGGATGCATGAGTCGATGAGCCAGTTCGCCATCCGTAGTGAACAACAACAGGCCCGAGGTATTGATATCCAGCCGGCCGACACTGATCCAGCGGCCCTGGCGGGGCCGGGGTAATTTGTGAAATACGGTAGGCCGCCCTTCCGGGTCATCGCGGCTGCACACTTCCCCGAGTGGCTTGTGGTAGACAAGGACTTCCGGCGCACTGGCGTCGGCCGGCTTCAGGTGCAGACGGCGACCATCCACCACGATACGCTGCCTGTCACTGACCTTCTGGCCCAGTTCGGCACGCTTGCCATCGACTTCAACACGGCCTTCGCGTATCCAGTCTTCCATCTGGCGTCGCGAACCCAGGCCGGCTTTCGCCAGAACTTTTTGCAGGCGTTCTTCCATGTACCGGGGCAGCTAGTGGAGGGTGTCCGGGGGTGTACTCCCCGGGTCGACAGCCACCTGGATGACGGTTGCCGTGTCCTCGTCTGCGGTGACCTCGACGGTGGTCGACAACTCAACGTGTTCGTCCTCCGCCACAGCATCATTGTCCACCACGGACATGTCCGGCGCGCCTTCGCCCGGTAAGGACAGTTCCAGTTCGGCATTGATGGAATCGAAATCACGCAACTCCATCAGGGTGGGCAACTCATCCAGACCCTTGAGATTGAAATAGTCGAGGAATTTTTTCGTGGTGCCGTACATGGCTGGACGACCCGGTACATCGCGGTGACCGACAATGCGCACCCACTCGCGATCCTGCAGGGTCTTCATGATCGAACTGCTGACACTGACACCGCGAATGTCTTCGATCTCGCCACGGGTAATCGGCTGCCGGTAGGCCACCAGCGCCAGGGTCTCCAGCAGCGCGCGCGTGTAGCGCTGCGGTTTCTCTTCCGTCAGGCGCGACACCCAGGGCTCCATCGCCTGACCGACCTGGATGCGGTAACCACTGCCTACCTGCACCAGCTCGATGCCACGTTCGGCATAATCGTCCTGCAAGGCGGCAATGGCTTCACGTATCTGCTCGCGCTCGGGCTTTTCACCGTCGCCGAACACGGCGAGAAGGTGATCCAGCGTCAGCGGTTTGCCGGAGGCCAGCAGCACGGATTCCACAATGTGTTTGATACGCGGTTCGCTCTCGCTCATGTCTGTCTCGTTCCCGTGTTCAGGCTTCGCCGGATGCGACCGGCAGTTCGTCTTTCAGCACCGCCGGCGAGCCGGCAGCCTTGATGTAAATCGGCGCAAAGGGTTCCGACTGCACCAGTTCGATGAGTGATTCCTTGATCAGCTCCAGCACTGCCAGCAGCGATACCACCACGCCCATGCGCCCTTCCTCGACCGTAAACAGTCTGGTAAAGGACGTGAAATCCTTCTCGCCAATGCAATCCAGTACCATCGACATGCGTTCGCGCACGGACAGCGGTTCCATCTGGACATGATGGTTAGTAAACATCTCGGCACGGGTCATGGCTTCACGCGCAGCGATCAGCAGCTCCTGCAGACTGACTTCAGGCGGCTTCGCCACGGTCTGCTTTTCCGGGCCGACAAGTTCCACCGGAAAAACATCACGGCCCACACGCGGCAGGTGGTCGATATCATCCGCGGCCTGTTTGTAACGCTCGTATTCCTGCAGGCGACGTACCAGTTCGGCGCGCGGATCGTCTTCGTCCTCGACCTCCGCCACGCGCGGCAACAACATGCGCGACTTGATCTCCGCCAGCATCGCCGCCATCACCAGGTACTCGGCCGCCAGTTCCAGCCGCAGGTCCTGCATCAGGTCAATGTAGTCCATGTACTGCCGGGTGATTTCTGCGATGGGAATATCCAGCACGTCGAGGTTCTGCCGTCGGATCAGGTACAGCAGCAGATCCAGCGGACCCTCGAAAGCCTCCAGGAAGACCTCCAGCGCATCCGGCGGGATATAGAGGTCTTTGGGCAGGGTCGTGACCGCTTCACCCTGCACGAAGGCAAAGGGCATTTCGGCTTGTTCGGGAGTCTTGTCCTGTGGCGCCAGCGTGTCGGTCATTCAATAAGCCCTGATGGTGTGTGAGCATTGTAAACACCCGGGGAGCACTTGGAAACCGGTGTCATTGCGAGCGCAGCGCGGCAATCTCCCAACGTCTGGCACGCGCCCAAAAAGATTGCCGCGCTGCGCTCGCAATGACGAGTTGATAGACTTAAAAACTCTAGTAATTTAAACCAATTGCAGCTCTTACTTCATCCATTGTCTCTTCAGCTACATCACGTGCCGCCTCCCCGCCTTCACGCAGGATGTTGCGCACCAGTTGCGGATCTTCCTCGAACTCGCGGGCACGCTCGCGGATGGGTGCCAGCTCGCTACGCACCGCATCGATCAGCGGCTGTTTGCAGTCAAGGCAACCGATACCGGCCGAGGTACAGCCCTCGCGCACCCACTGCAGGCGGTTCTCATCCGAATACACCTGGTGCAACTGGAACACCGGGCATTTGTCCGGGTTGCCCGGGTCATCGCGACGCACGCGCGCCGGGTCGGTGGGCATGGTGCGGAGATTCTTTTCAATGGTGTCCGGATCATCGCGCAAGGCAATGGTGTTGCCGTAGGACTTGGACATTTTCTGTCCGTCCAGGCCCGGCATTTTTGAAGCCGGCGTCAACAGCGCCTGTGGCTCGGGGAGGATGATGCGCCCGCCGCCTTCGAGATACCCGAACAGACGTTCACGGTCGCCCATGGCGAGGTTACCCTGGCCATCGAGCAGGGCGCGCCCGGTTTCCAGCGCTTCGCTATCGCCCTGTTCCTGGTAACGCTTGCGCAACTCCCGGTACAGTCTGGCGTTCTTCTTGCCCATCTTTTTGATGGCGGCATCGGCCTTTTCCTCGAAGTCCGGTTCACGACCATAGAGGTGGTTGAAACGGCGCGCCACTTCACGGGTCAGCTCGACGTGCGCAACCTGGTCTTCACCGACCGGGACGGAACCGGCCCGGTAGATCAGGATGTCGGCGCTTTGCAACAGCGGGTAGCCAAGGAAACCGTAGGTGGCGAGGTCGCGTTCGCGCAGTTTTTCCTGCTGGTCCTTGTAACTGGGGACGCGTTCCAGCCAGCCCAGCGGGGTAATCATCGACAGCAGCAAATGCAGTTCGGCGTGTTGCGGCACATCGGACTGCACGAACAGCTTGGCGCTGGCCGGGTTGACGCCGGCGGCCAGCCAGTCGATGACCATGTCCAGCACGCTTGCGCTGATGATCTGCGGGTCTTCATAGTGGGTGGTCAGGGCATGCCAGTCGGCCACGAAGAAGTAGCAGTCGTACTCGTGTTGCAGGTTCACCCAGTTTTTCAGTACGCCGTGGTAATGCCCGAGGTGCAGGCGCCCGGTGGGACGCATGCCGGACAGTACCCGGTTGTCAGTTGCACTTGCCAAGATCGATCAGCTCCCTAAAGTTCAGTATTCATGACATCAACGCACCCAGCAGACGTTCAAAGCCAAACACGTGCAGACCGGACATCGACACCAGGGCATTCAGAACAAGGCTGATCATCGGTTGCATCAACCAGCCCAGTGACCCGGTCATTAACAAAAAGATCAGTATCCAGAACCCGTAGGGTTCGATACGCGAAAAAGGAATCGCATAGCGTGTTGGCAAAAGGCCGGTCAGTACACGGCCACCGTCCAGCGGCGGCAGCGGCAACATGTTCAACACTGCCAGAACGGTGTTGATCATCATGCCCGCCACACCCATCAACAGTAACAGGAATGTCGTGCTGCCCGCCGGCAGCCCCAGCGCAAGGCGCGCCAGCAAGGCCCAGCCGACGCCCATCACCAGGTTGATGGCCGGCCCGGCGGCCGCCACCCACACCATGTCCTGTTTCGGGCGACGCAGGTTGCGCCAGTCGACCGGCACCGGCTTTGCCCAGCCGAATACGAAACCACCCGGCATCAGCAGCATCAGCCCGGGCACCAGTATGGTGCCAACCGGGTCGACGTGGCGCAGCGGGTTGAGCGACAGGCGCCCCATCATTTCCGCCGTGTGGTCGCCGAACAGGCGCGCGACCCAGCCGTGCGCCACTTCGTGAATGGTAATAGCCAGCAGCACCGGCATCAGCCAGGCGCTGATCTGCTGCACCAGCGTCAGCTGTTGCGGGAAAACCGTGTGTAACATCTCAGTTAAAGTCCTCGACCGGTCCCTTGCCGTGGCGTGTCACCTCGGGCACATCGCCGGTCAGATCGACCACGGTGGTCGGTTCGACGCCACAATGCCCGCCATCGATCACCAGATCAAGCTGGTGCTGGAGTTTTTCACGAATATCCTCGGCATCGGTCTCGGGAAAGTCCTGGTCCGGCAGAAGCAGCGTTACACTCATGACCGGCTGTCCGTGTTCAGCCAGCAGCGCGGCGATCACGTTATGATCCGGGACGCGGATACCGATAGTGCGGCGTTTCCGGTGTTGCAGGCGTTTCGGCACGACGGCTGTCGCACGCAGGATAAAGGTGTAGGGACCCGGCGTATGGGATTTCAGAAAGCGGTAGGCGTAGTTGCCGACACGCGCATAATTGGCGATCTCGGAAAGATCGCGGCACAACAGGGTGAAGTTGTGTTGCTTGTCGAGATGGCGAATACGCTGAATACGCTCCACGGCCGCCTTGTCGTCCAGGTGACAGACCAGGGCATAACAGGAGTCGGTCGGTACAGCGACCACGCCGCCCGCGTTAATGATCTCTGCCGCCTGGTGGATCAATCGCGGTTGCGGGTTGTCCGGGTGGATGTCGAATAGCTGGCTCATGCGGCGGCCGGCCAGTGATCGGCATGCCAGATCGGCGTGCAGCCGTCCGGTAAATCCCGCAAACGCCCCAGTTCCACCCAGGGCTTTTCCGGGCCGTGGTAATCGGAACCACAGGAGGCAAACAGTTCGTTGGTCCTGGCGACAGCCGCCATATGCAACGTTTCGTCGCGCGAATGGCTGCCGGACACGACTTCGATACCCACACCACCGGCGTCCTTGAATTCATCAACAAGGCGGTTGAGTTTGGTCCGTGTCAGCCCGTAGCGCGCCGGGTGTGCAATCACCGGCAGACCACCGGCCTCGGTGATCCAGTTCAGCGCGTCCTCCAGCGACGCCCACTCCCCGCCCACGTAACCCGGTTTGCCGCGCACCAGAAAGTGCCTGAACACATCGCGTACCGAAGCTGCCCGGCCGGCGCCGACCAGGAAGTGGGCAAAGTGTGTACGACTGAGGATATTGCCCTTGCAGTAATCCCGTGCGCCCGCCAGCGCACCGGCAATACCATGGTTTTCCAGCTTGCGAGCAATTTCTTCCGCCCGCCAGACACGGTAAGCCTGCAGTTCCGCCAGGCCATCGATCAGCGGCTGGTACGTCGTGCTGACATTCAACCCCAGAATATGGAGGGTCATATGCCGCCAGCTTACCGAAATTTCCACGCCAGCGACCAGGGAAATACCCGCCGCTCGCGCTGCTGTATCGGCTTCCGCGATACCGGCCAGGGTGTCGTGATCGGTCAGCGCCAGCACGTCCACGCCGTTGTCGCGCGCGCGTTCCAGCAACGCGACAGGCGCCAAGGTGCCATCAGAAGCCGTTGAATGACTGTGTAAATCGTAACAAACGTCCATCCGGCCTATTGTACCGGAGCGCCGCCGCGGGCGCTTCCCCCCTGCGGGAATATCACCAATCCGGTATGATATAGCCCTATGC
>JALWRY010000074.1 GCA_027080445.1 Thiohalobacter sp.
GCCCCGATACGCTATAGTTTAGACCAAATTATTGATTAGTCGCCACTATTTCCCAGTTGTTCCTTCAACACGTCGCCCAGCGTTGCCCCCATGGAGCTGGAGCTGCGCGAATAATCCTTGACCGCGGCGGCTTCCTCATCGTTGTCCTTGGCCTTGATCGACAGCGCAATGGTGCGGGTTTTGCGGTCCACACCGATGTACTTGGCTTCAATTTCCTGGCCAACCGTCAACACGGTGCGGGCATCCTCGACCCGGTCACGGGCCAGTTCGGACGCACGCAGGGTGCCTTCGATGCCGTCGCCGAGGTCAACAATCGCCGCTTTGGCGTCGACTTCCTTAATAACGCCCTTAACAATGCTTCCTTTAGCGTTATCTGCTGAGAAATTGGAGAAAGGATCTTTCTCAAGCTGTTTGATACCCAAGGAAATTCGCTCGCGCTCGGCGTCGACGGACAGCACCACGGCTTCCAGCTCCTCGCCTTTCTTGTAATTGCGCACCGCTTCCTCGCCCGGCTCGTGCCAGGAAATGTCGGACAGGTGGATCAAACCGTCGATGCCGCCTTCCAGGCCAATGAAGATACCGAAGTCGGTAATCGACTTGATGGTGCCCTTGACGTGATCGCCCTTGTTGTGGGTCGCGGAGAACTCGTCCCACGGGTTGGCGTGAACCTGCTTCATACCCAGCGAAATACGGCGACGTTCCTCGTCGATGTCCAGTACGATGACCTCGACTTCCTGGCCGATGTGAACCATCTTGCTCGGGTTGACGTTCTTGTTGGTCCAGTCCATTTCGGACACGTGCACCAGGCCTTCCACGCCGTCCTCGATTTCCACGAAGCAGCCGTAGTCGGCAATATTGGTGACCTTGCCGAACAGGCGGGTGTTTTCCGGGTAGCGGCGCGCCAGATCCGCCCAGGGATCCTGACCCAGTTGTTTCAGACCCAGTGACACGCGGTTACGCTCACGGTCAAACTTGAGCACCTTGACGTCGATCTCCTGGCCGACTTCGACAATCTCGGAAGGATGCTTGACGCGCTTCCAGGCCATGTCGGTGATGTGCAGCAGCCCATCGATACCGCCCAGGTCGACGAACACACCGTAGTCGGTGAGGTTCTTGACGATACCCTTGACCTGCGCACCTTCCTGCAGGCTTTCCAGCAGCTCTTCGCGTTCGGCGCTGTATTCGGTCTCGACCACGGCACGGCGTGAAACCACCACGTTGTTGCGGCGCTGGTCCAGCTTGATGACCTTGAATTCGAGTTCCTTGCCTTCCAGGTAAGTGGTATCGCGCACCGGACGCACATCCACCAGTGAACCCGGCAGGAACGCACGGATGTCTTCGATGTCAACGGTAAAGCCACCCTTGACCTTTCCGCTGATGACACCCTTGACGATCTCGCCTTCCTCGAAGGCTTTTTCCAGACGCTTCCAGACTTGTGCACGCTTGGCTTTTTCACGGGAAAGCCGCGTGGCGCCAAAGCCGTCTTCAACGGCATCCAGTGATACCTCGACGGCGTCGCCCACGGCGACTTCCAGTTCTCCCAGTGAGTTCTTGAACTGTTCTATGGGAATAACGCCTTCGGACTTCAGGCCGGCGTTGACGATGACGGCATCGGGTTGAATATCAACCACGGTACCTGTAACTATGGTGCCCGGACGCATTTCCTTGTTGGCCAGGCTCTCTTCAAACAGTTCAGCAAAACTTTCAGACATGGGTTAAAAATCCTTCCGCAGCGCAAATGCAGCGGCATCAGTAAAATCCGCACGACCGGAAACTTCCCGGCAGGCGGGTTGAGGTTAAACAAACCGGCAGCAAACTTGTGCTGCCGGACCGCGTAACAGTAAAGTATAACCTTATAGTCTTTGAATTTCACGGGTTTAGACGAATTTTTACGTGATCGAGAACCCGCTCGATGGTGGTGGGAATATCCAGGGACGTGGTATCGATGGTCAAGGCATCCTCTGCCGGCTTCAGCGGCGCTACCGAACGGCTGGAATCGCGCGCGTCGCGCGCCTCGATATCCGCCAGAATCTCCTCGAATGGCGCCTCTTTTCCTTTTTCTTTCAATTGATTGAAGCGTCTTCTTGCACGTTCTTGTGAACTTGCGGTAAGGAAGAATTTGGCC
>JALWRY010000075.1 GCA_027080445.1 Thiohalobacter sp.
GTTTCTGCCAGGGCAGGATACGGCAATACCGCCAGTAACAGCGCGAGGATACATGTTCCGAACAAACCCGACATGGTGACAGATCATACCGGTTTCCTTCCCCTTGCGTACAGAGAAGGAAACCGGATGTCCGGCCGGGGCTTAGTGATGGATTTTTCCCTTCATGTGAAGGTTGATCACCTGAAGGTCATGGGCGACCTTCAATGGGCCACTGAAACCCTGTTCACGAATGGTGTGCTTGATGGAATGCAAATGCGGTTCGGTAATGCCGGTAATATGCGATAACAACAGCTTTTTCGCACCGGATGCCACGGCAACCTCGCCAATCCGCGTCGGCGTGGTATGCAGGTTGATGAAGGGCGCCGGGGTATCGTCGAGGATAGCGGTATCGTAGATCAGCAAGTCCGTATTTTGCGCCAGCGCGATCACGTTATCCGTTTTTGAGGTGGTGTCGCCGGAGTAGACCAGGCTTTTCCCCTTGTATTCGATACGATAAGCGAGTGCGGGAACCGGACCGTGGTTGACCGCGATGGCCTTTACGACAAGGCCGTCCGCATCACTGAAAACGGTTGACATGGGCAGTGCGGTATCCGCGGAGATATCCTGCGTCTCAAAGGTGAAGGTGCCGGCGCCCAGCGCGGGTGGGAAACCGGCAAGATAGCGTTCCAGTCCCCCGTCCGGTGAGAACAACCCGTTCAGATAGCCGCTTGTCGAGGGAAAGGGCGAAATTGCATTCGCGGACGGCCCCGCAAACCTGTAGGGCGTATTGCGAACCGTTCCCGCCGCCATATTGTGGAAAAATGACATGGCCAGTATGGGTGTCAGCGCCCCGTCATGGTCCATGTGCAAGTGGGTGAAAATAATATGCTCAATACCGCCTATTTTTGCGCCGGACTTGCCGATACGCTGGAATACGCCGCCGCCGGCATCCATCAGAATGCGTGGCGTGCCGTCAGTAAAGATGAGATAGCCGGTACTGACGCGTTTGCTTGTGGCGACCGGGCCACCCGAACCGAGCACCATGACGGACAGACCGCCCTTGACCTTGTCCACGGGTAAAACGATTTTTCTACCGTTGTGCGCCTGTGCCGTGGTCAACGCGAACAGCGTTGTCGCCGCGAACAGAACGAGTCGGGCTAAGAAGCGTGTGTGATAAAACATGATTTTTCCACCTTTGCTAGTATTGATGAAAGGCGGAAATTAGCAGATGTTCCGGATCGCGTATGTGGTAAGGGTTACAGACTAAGCAGTAATCGAACCCGGATGATTATCTCAGCCATGGGAGTAAAGTTTGCCACGTTGGCTCTTGTTTATTTCGCTGTATATTTGCACATTATTTCGACCCTGTGATTTTGCAAAGTACAGGGCCTTGTCCGCCTGAGCGAGCAGGGCTTCAGAATTGTCTGCGTCACCGGGATAGCTGGCCGCGCCGATGCTCAAGGTAACGCCAGACGTGGGGCCGCCCTCATGGAGGGCATTTTCGAGTGCAGTCATCAGATTGATGGCAACGGTGCGGATGCCCTCGGTACTGTCTGTCAAATCCGGCAACAGCGCAACAAATTCATCACCACCCCAACGCGCCAGCGTATCGCTCTTGCGCAGTTTTTGAACGAGGATCTCACTGACGCGCACCAGCATTTGATCCCCGCATTTGTGACCGTAGGTATCATTGATCTGTTTGAAATGGTCCAGGTCAATAAACAGTACACCGACATGGAATTTGTGGCGTTTGGCGTGCGACAGCGCGCGTTCCATATGACTTTCGAGCAATCCACGGTTAGGCAGGCCGGTGAGCCTGTCGTGCATCGCCATATGCTGGATGTGGCGTTCCCGCTGGTAGGTCTCTGTCACATCCCTGAGGACGCCCTTGATACGGACCCGGGTTTCCTCATGCCGGTCCAGCATGAACTGGCCCTCAACCCAGTGTTCATCCGTAGCCTGCTTGTCCAGTTGGAAGCGGATGCGCAAGACATGCTCGCCGTTGGAGGCGATATGTTCCAGCATGTCTGACAGGATATGACGATCGTCTGGCTTGACGTAATCGGTCAGTGGGATGCGGCCAGTTTCCGACACCGGCATAGCTTCGCCCACCAGTCTGCGCCATCCATCCGAGAAGCTCAGTATTTCCCCGTCCGGAGATAGCTCCAGTACGGCTTCATTTAACAGATTCAGGGTGTCAATGTATCCTTGCTGAAGGGCGGATGATTCGTGCAAGCGCTCGCTGAGTTGACGGATTTCGTCAAGCTCGCACCTGAGTCCTATACGCTTGAGGAGTTTTTCCATCATGCACCAGCGGGTGAACCCGGACTGGAACAGATTCAGGCTGATAAAGAACAGCATCCCCAGCCACAGCGTTGACTCACCGGGGTAGAAGTAAAGCAACAGGCCAACCGATGTGACGAGGAACCCGACAATCGTGCGAATTGTGGGTTCGATATACGGCAAATGGCGGTTTTTATCGTTTATGCAAGTCATAGAACCGGCTTTTAAGCATTACAGTTGCTATCGGCTTGTATTTCGGTGACTTTAAAGGGAACTCTGATTAATTCGTTACCTGTCATTCTGGCGTATGCCAGAATCCAGTGGTTTAAGCGTTCCCTTAATGTTGATAGCCCGGTTCGGCAGCGATCTCTCCGGGCAGATTTTCACAATGGAATCAAGCTATTATTGGGTGGTAATGCGTTTCAGGTGTTCGGGAGCAGCAACCTGGATACGACCGCGCGCCAGGCGTACCCACCCGTTCATCTCGAAATGCTTGAGATGTCGGGACACCACTTCCCTGGCGGTGCCAAGGCGCAGCGCCAGTTCCTGGTGTGTGGTGGTAATCACCGCCTTGTCGACAGAAAGATCCAGCAGTGTTTGCGCAAGATAGCGTTCGATGGATGGCGCGCAGATCTGTTCCATGCGCGCCACAACATCCACCAGTCGTTCACCGAATTTTCTGAAGACGAATCGCCGAAAACAGGGCGCGGCGTCAATGGCCCGTTCAAACAGGCTGGCGCTTACAGTAAATGCCACCAGATCGGTTTCGGCGACAATACCGGCCGGGAAGGGCTCATGGCTTAACAGGCAGGAGGTAGTCAATACACAACTGTCGCCCGGGCCCACATAGTAGAGTGTGACTTCTCTTCCACTTTCCGTCAGCAGGTGTACCCGCGCATTGCCCGTGATGATAAACAGGTATTGCTCACACAGTGCGCCGGGAGAGAGAACCTGAGAGCCAGCCGTTACTTCAACCTGTGTCGCGCGATTAATAATAGCGCGGATGGCGGGCTCGGTGGAGCTGGCAAACGCCGGATACACCTTGTTCCAGAGCATGTTTTTTTGATTGGCATAGGCGTTCATGGCCCGTGCTCCCGGCTAGGTCTGAAGAGGTTGCACGATCGATACTAGCGCACCTGCCTGTCGATTCTCAGTGTGTATAGCTACACAATACTCAAAAAATGCCCGGACCCGCCGCAGAGGGGGCGCTTCCTCCTGCGGGTCCGGGCACGCAAGTGAGAAAATTCAGCCGCGTCTGCGCGCCACAGCAAACAGGCCGATCAGACCTGATCCCAGCAGGGGTAATGCCGCAGGAAGCGGTACTGCGCTGACTGGCTTGAAATTGCCGCGAATCTCGACAAAGGGGAAACCATCAGGCTTGTTGGTATGCACGGCAACAAACATATTCCCGGATAACAAGGCGTCGATAATCTTGTCATCCCCCGGGTGCATGTTGGGGGAGTCGACACTGCCCTGAGCCGCCGCCAGTATGGAGATATCATTGCGCTTGAAGGTGAAACCATATTCATATCCCTTGTATGAATTGGCGCTGAAATCGGACGGACTCGCGGTAAACGTCGGGTCAATCGCGATCGGGCCGAAATTGCCCGGGCTGCCGGGAGCGGCATTGTGCAGGTGAATGGGTGATGCATTCGGCCCGAAGTCTTTCAGGTCACTGAGTAAAATGCCGTCCACTTTCAGCTGGATATCCAGCGTATTCGCGACATCATCCAGTTGCAGGGCGATATAGCCCTTGGCGTAGGTTGGAACAACGCCGTTCGGGTCCGTGACCAGCGCCGGGTCGGAGCCGTTCTGGTTGGCGGCACTGAGCGTACCCTCCAGTTGGATAATGTTGGCTTGCGCTGCCCATGGAAGAAGTAGCGCGGCGCACAGGGCAAGATTTTTCAGTACGGATTTTCTGGTGTAAGACATCTTTGTCATTCCCCTCGTTGTGGATCAGTCGTTTTAGTTATGCAGGAACAGTATAAAAACCCGCCGTCAAAACCACGGTGACTGCGTCACATAGCGGGTTATTTTTTTAACGCCTCCCGTACTGCGTGACTGAGTTACACACCCCGCAGTGGCAAGGCAGGTAGAGTCCTCCGCTACTGTCGCGAGGAGAGACTGATGAAAAACAGACGCAATGCAAGACTTAAACGAGTGCTTCAGTTCGTAAGCCTGCTCATCATGCTGGGGATTTTGGGCGTGACGGCCAGCGCGCATGAAAAACGCCACCGCCATCACCGGGGCTGGAAACACGCTGTTGTCATCAAAGCGTTTGTCCCGGCTTCTACGGGTGGCGTGTTTAGCGATAGTCCCACCAGCCCGCGAATCACCCTGAAGATTCCCGCCGGCGCCCTGAGCGATGACGCCAGGCTGCTTGTCATCCGCAAACGGCGCGCCGTGGCGCCGGGCGGGACGCTGACAGCGGCCGGCGCGGTATACCGGATCTGGCTCAAAAATATACACCATGGCTGGAAGCCCCTGACCCTGAATCAGCCCATGGAAGTCGCGCTTGCCACCGACAGCGTACCGCAACACCCACAACTGGGAGAGGTGGCGATTTATCGCGATGGCGGCTGGAAACGCATGATGGCCAATTTTTATCGCCGGGCAGATTCCATGGTCCTGACCCGCACAAAGAACACGCACCCGCGTCTGCGAGCTGTATTCCGCACCCTGCAGGCGCGCACTGGCCCCGAAGTGGAACGCGGCCGCGAGCTTTACCTGAATGAAACCTGGGGCGATGAAGCAATCTGGGGCGACTTCTACGCGCTGTACAAGGTGCTCAACAATGTGACCCCCAGCATGGCGGTGGCTATCGGCGCCCAGGTCGATATCACCAAGGTGCCGCAGTCTATTGTCGATGTCATGCTCAGCGACGATTTTGCCGCCAAGCAGGCGGCGCTCAACGATCCGGCCGTCGCCCGCGCACTGTTGAAGGCCAATGCCGTAGTCGGTGTCCGCGGGGTTTACGATGACCCGGCCAATCCCGACATGATGACCTCGGTCGGTTTAACCTGCGCGATCTGCCATGTGACGGTTAAACCCACGCCGTTCCAGTTACAGGCCGACGCCGATCCGGTGCTTTTACCCATCGGCCCGCTGGTGTTCGGCCCGCCCAACACGCACATGGATGCCGGGCTATTGTTGTCCTTTACGCCACGCGTACAGCCCGGTGGTTCGGAGAACGTCAACATTGCCCAATACCAGGGCTGGGGACCGGGGCGCATCGATCCACGTTTTTTCCCCAACAACCCGTTCAATGACGGCGTCTTCAACCCCAGCAGTATCCCGCCGCACTGGAACTACCTGGATCTGGCGGAACAGGGCTACGCCGCCACCTGGATTGGCGTACTGCAAACCCGTCCCGACAATCACTCGCTGGCCAGCGCGCCGGAGTGCGGCATCGATCTGGTGCTGGACCGCAACGGCGCCTGGGGTACGCCCAATGCCTCCATCAAAAATATCGAAATCGGCAACCCGTTACCGCAGGAATTTATCGACAGACTGGCCGTGGCCGAGATTGTGGAACCTGGCAACGACATAAAACGGCAGGATCTGCTGGATGTGGAAGCTTTCCTGCAAAGTATCGTCAGCCCCGCGCCCGGCCCGTACGATGAAGTGAAAGCGGAACAGGGATGGCGACTGTTTTATGGCAAGGCTAATTGCGCCGCCTGTCACAGCTCTGGCGAGGGCACCGGTGCGGAAGGCAAGTACTTTACCAACATTGTGGAAAATCCGCCGCAGGGTCTGTTGTCGATCGGCATCAAGACGCCGGGGCTGCGCGGACTGGCCTACACAGCGCCTTACTTCCACGATGGCAGCGCCGCTACGCTCGCCGATGTGGTGAAGCGTTATACCTCGCCGGATATTCCGGAAGTCCCTGCGCTTTCCAGTGAGGAACAACTGGCGCTGGTGGAATACCTGAAGAGTCTTTGAGGTTTTTTCGACAACATTAATGATGAGGTATTTTATGATGCGTTCTTTCTATGGTTTCAAACACCCGCTGGCGGGTGTAGTACTGGGCATGGCCGGCTTGCTGGGTGCGGTTTCCCAGCCTGCGCTGGCCAGGGGCATCCAGTTATCGTCGGGTCCACGCGCCGTGGCCGGTGGGCCACTGGTGGTTACGTCAAAAGGCGAGGGCGATGTGCGCTGGATCCTGCCGGGTAAACGCCCGCTGGACCCGAAGATATTCGGCACGCCCGCTGCGCCGCTGGGTTTTGAACCGGATGTGGGCGTACCCATCGCCATGCGTCTGACCAACGCCGATGGCAGCGCCTGGACAACCACCGCAATGCCAACGCCGTTTTCAGATAAATTTGCGCGGATATCAGGATATTACGCACTGAAGACAGTGGACGTGACGCTGGATGACAGTCCTGCTTCGAAGGACAAGGTGGCCTTTTCCGCCAGCTTTACCAGTCCGGATCACAACATTACCTATAAGGTAACGTCTAACCGTGTGGTTCCGGTCGGCCCGGTTCATACCTTCCTGGGGGGTGTGGGCAGTAACTTCGATTTTCACGGCAAGACAGGAATCGGCACCAAGTTGATGCCGACCATGCCGACACTGACGACTTTCTGGGGTGTCGGTACGCTTGCGGTCAACGGCACGGTCGTGGCGAAAAACCGCCTGGTGCACGTCATGGTGACCTGTAGCGTACGCGATGCGGACTATAAGCTGGTGTTCGATGATGGTGTGGACTGCTCCCATATACACACGCATGTCATTCTTCCGAATGTGGTGGTGACTCCCAATGGGCCAATGCCTTCACCCGTACCGACCGGTTTTATATTGCCGAACGGCATGGAACAGCCTTTCCTGCACATTATGTATGAGGACATCAAGGTTGATGGGGGCTGGGCCGGCAAACATCGCTGATCTTCAATCCCCGGGGTTCGTGCAAGGCGGACCCCTGTCTATTTGCACGATCCCGAATTCGCGTGTATAGAAGTGACTGGCGCGCAACGAAGGGAAGGGAACCATGAAAGTCTGGTTAGGGCATGCCCGTCATCCCAGGGTCGCCTGGCGGGCGACACGGTATGCTTTTTTCGTCGGGATTATCCTGATCCTCATCAATCACGGGGATCAGATTTTGCGTGGTGACATCACGGGCGTCACGCTGATCAAGATGGGGCTTACCCTGCTGGTGCCCTATATTGTCTCCACCTGCTCCAGTGTCGGTGCCATTATGGAGTGTGAGGCAATTCAGCGACAGGAGAAATCGTGACTTGCACGCTGGCCGAATGGCAGGCCGGGTTCAAACAGTACCTGTTCAGCGGCGCGAACGAGGCCGTATTTGCCGAACAGGTTGCCGCCGCCAACGCTACCCATGCGATACAACGCCTGGATATTTACCGCAATGCCTATTACATCCGGCTGCAGGAGGCACTGGCGCACGACTTCCCGGTTTTGCTGGCGTTTATGGGGGAGGGCGCTTTCGGGCAGGAAATGGCGGCCTATATCAAGACTTGTCCCTCCACATCACCCTCGTTACGTTACATTGGTGAACGCTTGCCCGATTACCTGTCAGCGCAGGGTAAACCACAACTTGCCGAGCTTGCGCATCTGGAGTGGGCCATGCTTAAGGCGTTTGACGCGGCGGACGCCGATAGCCTGACTGTGAACGATATGGCTCACATCCCACCTGGTGCATGGCAGGGTCTGCATTTTGAACTGCATCCGTCGGTCAGCCTGCTGGAAGTTCGGCATCATGTTGTCGATGTGTGGACGGCTCATCACCGCGAACAGCCACTGCCGATTCAACGCAACGATGAGACTACACCACTGCTGGTTTGGCGTGGGGCAGACGGCCCGCGCCTGCACAGGTTTTCCGGTGAATGTCGATCGCTGATTACTGACCTGGACGAGGGGCTGTCCTTTGCCCGGGCCTGTGAACACCTCGCCTGCCATATACCGCCCGATGATGTGGCGCAGACCGCAGCGCGTTGTCTGCTGGAACTGTTACAACGCGGGTGTCTTTCCCGCATCGATGCAACGGCTTGGTAAGCAACTCTAACGCCAGTCTGGATCGCATTTTCCCTGGTTGCGTAGCTGACCGGGAATCAGGCCTTCTCCTTTAGCCTGCCTTAACCATTCGGTGGCCTGAAAGCACCGAAGCCTGATGCGAGTTGACGACACTTGCCTCGGTGACGCGCGGTACAGACGTGCGTTAAAGAAAACTCTAGGGAAGGTCTGAATAATTGAAGTTATTTCGTCGCATTTACCTTCCTCGATGAAACGACAATAAAAAAACGTGTCTTTGCACCCGGATTAACCATATTTTTGGTTAATCCGTGTTTTTCAGGCA
>JALWRY010000076.1 GCA_027080445.1 Thiohalobacter sp.
CGAGGCGGGCTGGCAGGCGACGCCGCCGGGTTTCCGTTTCGATATTGCCATTGAGGCTGACCTGATCGAGGAGATCGGCCGGGTGTTCGGTTACAACCGGCTGCCTACCGCCAATAATCGCGGCAAGCTGACCTTGCGCCCGGTGCCGGAAACCCGCACGCCGCTGGAACGCGTCAAGACCCTGCTGGTCGATCGGGACTATGCCGAGGTCATTAGTTACAGCTTCGTGGATGCGGATATCCAGACCATGATGGCGCCGGGTATTCAGCCTGTGCCGCTGGCCAACCCCATTTCCTCTGAAATGTCGGTGATGCGCACCAGCCTGTGGCCGGGACTGGCCGGGGTGGTGAAATTCAATATCGCACGTCAGCAGAGTCGTATCCGTATCTTCGAGTCAGGTCTTAAGTTTATTCAGCAAGATAATGAATTGAAACAGGAAAGAGTCATATCAGGGGCGGTTGTCGGTGACCGCTTGCAGGAACAGTGGGGGGCAAAACCCGAGCCTGTCGATTTTTTCGACGTGAAAGGCGACCTGCAATGCCTGCTCGATCAGGCCGGTGTGGCGGCCCGCTTTGTGGCCGACGAACACCCGGCCCTGCATCCCGGTCAAACCGCGGCCATCCACGTCAGTGATCAGCGGGTAGGCTGGCTGGGTCGCGTGCACCCGCAGGTGGCGCAAAAGCTGGAAATTCCCGGCAAAACCTTCCTGTTTGAGCTTGAACTGGATGTTGTGCTTAAAGCGCGGGTGCCAAGCTTTGAAAAACTCTCAAGATTTCCGTCAATCCGCCGTGATCTTGCAGTAGTAGTGGATGTGCAGACTTCAGCCGGCGCACTATGCGACACCATCCGCGCAGAAACCGGGCCATTGCTCCAGGATCTGCGAGTATTCGATGTCTACGAGGGTAAAGGCATAGAATCCGGGCGAAAAAGCATCGCTTTTGGCTTGATTCTACAGGATTCTTCACGCACACTAACTGACGACGATGTTGATTCGGTAATGACGGTAATTACCGGGCAACTCGAACAAGAATTCGGGGCAAAACTAAGAGAGTGATCTCATGGCGCTAACGAAAGCCGATATGGCGGAAAAGCTGTTCGAGGATCTGGGGCTCAATAAACGCGAAGCCAAGGAACTGGTCGAGATGTTCTTCGAGGAAATTCGTTGCGCACTCGAAAATGGTAAGCAGGTTAAGCTGTCCGGATTTGGAAATTTTGACCTGCGTGAAAAGAACCAGCGGCCAGGCCGCAACCCCAAGACAGGTGAGGAAATCCCGATTTCCGCCCGTCGGGTTGTCACCTTCCGTCCCGGTCAAAAACTCAAAGCACGCGTAGAGGCCTATGCTGGAAGCCAGCAACAATAACGAACTCCCTGCCATTCCCGGAAAGCGTTACTTCACCATCGGTGAGGTGTCCGAGCTATGCGGCGTCAAACCGCATGTGCTGCGCTACTGGGAACAGGAATTCCCGCAACTCAAGCCGGTAAAGCGCCGCGGTAACCGCCGTTACTACCAGCGCCATGACGTGATCATGATCCGCCAGATCCGTAGCCTGCTGTACGAGCAGGGCTTTACCATCGGTGGCGCGCGTCAGCAGCTGTCCGGCGACGAGGCAAAGGAAGACGTCAGCCAGCGTCAGCAGATCGTGCGCCAGATGCGCATGGAACTGGAAGAGTTGCTACAGATACTCAAACGCTGACAGATGCTGTATCATGCAGCGCTCTTTCGGGGCGTAGCGCAGCCTGGTAGCGCACCAGTCTGGGGGACTGGTGGTCGGAGGTTCGAATCCTCTCGCCCCGACCAATTTTCCTGTTTCCTTTCTATGCTTGCGTTGCGCCGGCAATCTACGGGATCGTTTGCAGCAAGAGGCCTCAACTGATACATGGATACCCTGCAAGCGGCCATCCTGGGCCTGATCGAAGGGCTTACGGAATATCTCCCCATTTCGTCAACCGGTCACATGATCATTGCGGCCGACTGGCTCGGCCTGCCGCAAAATGCAGAAAACAAGTCCTTCGAAGTCATCATTCAACTGGCCGCCATCCTGGCAGTCATTACCCGCTATCGTGACAAGTTCAGTCCCGCACATCTTCGGTTGTGGGTCAGGGTCGCCATCGCCTTTGTACCGATAGGGCTCGTGGGCCTGTTGTTCAGCCACCAGATCAAGGCGTTGTTCAGTGTTAACGTGGTGGCAACGATGTTTGTCCTCGGTGGCGTGGTGTTCCTGCTGATGGAGGCGTTCTATAGCAAGCGAACGCACAATACCCGGAATATCGAGGACGTTTCACCTGGCCAGGCATTCTGGATCGGTATCGCCCAGGTCCTGGCCCTCATTCCCGGCACCAGCCGTGCCGGCGCTTCCATTGTCGGTGGCATCGCCGTCGGGCTGGATCGCAAGGCAGCCGCGGAATTTTCATTCCTGCTGGCCTTGCCGGTGCTGGCGGCGGCATCGGGTTTTGACCTGTTGCAGCACTATGATGAATTTGCCCAAACCAGCTGGTCGCCGCTACTGCTGGGCTTTGTCATTGCCTTCATGGCGGCCTGGCTTACCCTGAAAGTCTTCCTTGGCTTCCTCGAACACTTCACCTTCCGCGCTTTTGGCTGGTACCGCATAGCCTTTGGTGTGCTGCTGCTGTGGATTTACCCGTAATCTCCTCCGATTAATTCAGGCTCCCCACCATATATGCTTGACGTAATATACGGATAGACATATATTAAAAGCCTGTGTTTGGGCGCCGGCAGAGGCGTGTTCGGACAAGAGGGCTTGTATGATGAATGTTCAGGGTGAAACCACGGTGAAAAAAGCCGGGACTGCCGGTATGGGGTATTTCGAACGCTACCTGACCGTCTGGGTATTCCTGTGTATCGTGGCCGGCATTGTACTGGGACATTTTTTCAGTGATATTTTTCACGTCATCGGCAGACTGGAAATTGCCGAGGTCAACCTGCCGGTTGCAGGATTGGTCTGGCTGATGATTATTCCCATGCTGCTCAAGGTCGATCTGCATGCGCTGAAGGGCGTACGCGCACACTGGCGCGGGGTTGGCGTCACGCTGCTTGTCAACTGGGCTGTGAAGCCGTTTTCCATGGCCTTGCTGGCGTGGTTGTTTATCGGTGGGTTGTTCCGCGCCTGGTTGCCGGCGGAACAGATCGACAGTTACACGGCCGGTCTGATCATCCTTGCTGCGGCACCCTGTACCGCCATGGTGTTCGTGTGGAGCAACCTGTCGAACGGGGAGCCGCATTTCACGCTTTCACAGGTTGCACTCAACGACGTCATTATGATTTTTGCTTTTGCGCCCATCGTCGGCCTGTTACTCGGCCTGTCGTCTATCACCGTGCCGTGGGAAACCCTGTTGCTGTCGGTGCTGGTTTATATTGTGGTGCCGCTGCTCATCGCCAATGTCTGGCGTAAGGCACTGCTCGGGCAAGAGCACGGCTATTTGCGTTTACAGCGTGTACTCGATCGCATGCACCCGGTATCTCTGTTGGCCTTGCTTACAACCCTGGTGCTGTTGTTCGGTTTCCAGGGGGAACAGATTATTGCCCAGCCACTGATTATTCTGTTGCTGGCGGTGCCGATCCTGATCCAGGTATTTTTCAATGCGGGGCTTGCCTATTTACTCAATCGCGCAGTGCGCTCGCCGCACTGTATCGCCGGGCCATCCGCACTGATCGGCGCCAGCAACTTTTTCGAGCTGGCCGTGGCTACGGCCATCGCCCTGTTCGGTTTCCAGTCCGGCGCCGCACTGGCCACAGTGGTCGGCGTGCTCATCGAAGTACCGGTGATGTTGATCGCCGTGGGTATTGTCAATCGCACCCGGGACTGGTACGAACGCCGTGATGGTGTACCGGACTATGAATCCTGCTGTCCGGTCGGTGTTCACCTGCATGGTGAGTGAGCATCGAACATAAACACGCTTCTGTCAGCCAGCGCACTGGTGCATGCAGGGGGACCGACAGCCATACGGTGAAACGCTTGCCAGGTGGTACAACAGAAAAGGAGTGATAGGGTGAAAAAGTTTGTCTTTAAAGGAATCAGTATCCTTGGCGTGGGTCTTGCGTTGAGTGTTGTTATCTGTCCTGTGGTCTCACAGGCAGATGCTTCCTCCGATGTCGATGATCCGAATTACCATTACATGGACAACAAGGTCTGTGGCTCCTGTCATCAGGAAAAGTTACGCGACTATCAGTCTTCGATGATGGGAAAGACGCCGGGCGACCAGGTATTCCGCCAGTTCTACGCGGCGGTAAATGCCGAGGGTCAGCCGGATGGTATCGGTTTTCGCGCATTCAAGCCAAAGGGGGCGAGTGATTGCGCCAGTTGCCACACGCCGGACGTGGTGCTCGATGCAGGGCATGAACTGTCACTGGAAGAGGCCATTAAAAAAGGTTCTAAAGGCATTTCCTGTGATTATTGTCATACCATCAAGGATGTGAAGGTAATTTATAATCCTGAAACGAAACGCTACGACACCCGCCTGTGGAAAATGGTGACGCGCGCCAGAGGCAATGTGAAGCACGGTCCGCTGAAGGATGCCAAAAGCCCGTTCCACAAAACCCGCTTTTCCCCGATTCACACCAAATCGGAGTTCTGTGCGGCTTGCCACAATAACCAGGAGCACCTGCTGTCACTGGACAGTTACGATACCTGGAAAAAGGCTTTCGATAAGGGGGTGGTGAAACAAACCTGCCAGCAATGCCACATGCCCACCGGTGGAAAGGACAGGCCGATTGCCCTGGGTGGCCCGGTACGTCCTGGCAGCCAGATTCATCGGCATTTCTTCCATGGCGGTCACAATGCCGATATGGTCAGGAAGGAAGCGACAGTCAAGGCCAAAGTCCGGAAAGCGGGTGATGCATTGCGCGTGGATGTTGATGTGACAAACTCCGGCGCCGGGCATACCTTCCCCGGTGCGGCAACCTTGCGCAATGTGCTGCTGCTTGTAGATGCCGTGGATGCCAGTGGTAAACCACTGCCCCATATTGGCGACAAGAAGGAACTGTTGTCGCCGCTGGCCGGTGTCGGCCACTCACCTGGAGATTTTGGCGGGCATGTAGGGGCGATGTTTGCCCGTCCGTTTGTCTCCCGGTCCGGCAAGGGACCGACGGGGGGCTTTAATGCCGATCATATCCTGTTCGATACGCGCATTTATCCTGGTCAGACAGCTCATCGAAGTTTTCATTTCAGCTCGCCATCATCCAGCGGGCCTGCCCGTGTGCGCGTACGCCTGATTTATCGTTGGGCCTTCAAGCCCCTGGTGGACAAGAAAGGCTGGAAGATGGATGACATCGTGATAACCGATAAAACACTGACTGGGCCTTCATGACACCACTGGTGTTTGGCGAAGGAACGCTGTCAGGCAGCGTGCTACGGGTCTTCCGGGTCGTGTGACCGGCGCATCATCCGGTGTGTAATACGGCGTGTCTCAATGGCGCGCGTGCGTACCTTGCGTCCAAGATTCGTGAGTTCCTCGGGATCGATATTGCCCTGTTCCAGGCGTTTGAGTATCAGGGTTGCATCGACGGCAATATCCACCAGGCTGTCTGAAACCTCGTTAACAGTGGGATTGTCAATATGGACTGACGGGGCGGCGGCAGGTTCGACGCGTTGATGGGAAAGTTGCGCAATGTCCGCTTCGGTTTCAGCTGCTACCTCAATATCTTTCGCCGGTGGTTTTTCTTCGTGTGCCGGGTTGAAATTCAATGTGATCTGGTAGCGGTCTGAATCCGTCTGTTCCGGCTGATCGACCACTACCGGTTCGGGCTGCCGGTGTAAGGCGGCGGCGACAAGAAACAGCAGAAAGCCCATGGGCGCGAGGTAGGCGGAGTGGGCCAGCCCGGCATACACGAAAAAATCGAAAATGGTGGTGCATAGCAAGAGTACCAGGCCCGTTGCCGGGGCGACCGGTAGCTGCTTTGCGGTACGATGAAACGGTTTTACGCACAGGTACATGGCATACAACAGTGTACCCAGCATCGCCAGTTCGACCAGTTGCCAGGCGGGATTACTCTCGGCAGTAAAGTCAAAAGACGGTTGGCCGGACTCCAGCACGGCGTGGGTGGTGCTGACATCCTGGTACAACAGGCTGTAGGGCGACGCAATATTGATCATCAACAGGATGCCCCATGCCAACGTCAGCAGTGCGGGCAGCACGCGTGTGTGCTGGTGTAATAATTGCGCAATAAACCAGGGCAGGCCTGCAAATAACAGCATGCCAAGGGAGACAGACAGTTTGACGAACCAGGCGAATTCGGTGAGGGAATTAACCCTGCCCGCCACGGTGCCGGAAAGCGCAAACCCGGCCAGCAGGAAGAACATGACGGCATGAAGGATATAGGGGCGCCCGCTCCGGGTAGTAGCACCCCGGTAGAGGTTGCTGACACCGCCATAGAGGGCTGCGCCGGCGGTAATAAAAAGGACAGGTTCAATCATCGTCTCAGCAGGCTTATCGCCTTGTTCCGGGGTCAGGATAATGCAAATCGACGCCTCAGGCGAATCCAGGCCTGACATGCCAATACCGGTGTTAGCGGTCTTTGGGGAAGTTACTGAACAGTGAGGGTTATTTGCCCCTGGCGCGGGTTTGGCGGGTCTTGCGCACCCTGGAACGGATGCAGCTGAGTTGCGAGGCCGCAATGGCCGCTTTCACGGCATCGATCACCCTGGGCCTGGGGAATGTGGCCCGCCAGGCCAGTGCCACCACACGACTGGGGGATGGATTGGCGAAACGGCGGATGGCCAGCAGCCGCTGCGAGTAGCGGTCAGCGCCCGCCGCGGTACAGGGCAGCACCGTCAGGCCCATGCCGGAGGCGACCATATGGCGAATCGTTTCCAGCGAACTGCCCTCGGCCGTGTAAACGCAGGCGCTTTCCCCGATGGCTTTCGGGGCGCAGGCGGGGCAGGCATCGATCACCTGGTCACGAAAGCAGTGCCCGGCGCCCAGCATCAAAATGTTTTCACCTTCCAGATTTTTTGAGCGTAGCGTTTTTCTGTTTGTCAGCGGGTGGGAAGCGGGCAGTAATATCACGAAGGGTTCTTCATACAGGGGCAGGGTGAGGATGTTCGGTTCGTCGAAAGGCAAAGAGATAATGATGACGTCCAGGTCACCCTGCTTGAGTTTCTCGGCCAGTACCGCGGTGTAATTTTCTTCCACGATAAGCGGCATTTTGGGCGCCCGTTCGTTCAGGTTCGGGATCAGATCCGGGAACAGGTAGGGGCCGATGGTGAAAATGGCGCCAATGCGCAATGGCCCGGACAGCTGGTCACCCTCGGCATTGGCAGCCTGGCGAACGGATTCGACGGCTTCCAGCGCCTGTTGTGCCTTCTCCACGACACGTTCTCCGGCAGGTGTTACCCGGACATCATGACTGGAGCGTTCGAACAGGGCGATACCGAGTTCTTCTTCCAGTTTCTTGATAGCGACGCTGAGTGTGGGCTGGCTGACAAAGCAGGATGCGGCCGCGCGGCCGAAATGGTGTTCCCGGGCGAGGGCGACCACATAGCGCAATTCTGACAGGTTCATACCGGTTTCCCCGTAATAGGTGCTGGCTATTACACCACTTGGTAAATGCAATTGGCAACATGGCGAGATCGGGTCCAGACTTTTGTTCAAGTCAGAGGAGGGCTGGAAATGTTAAGAAAACTTGCTATGGCAATGTTGTGCGGCGGAGTGATGGGCAGTGTGTCTGCCGCGCCACTGGGTTTGCCCCCGGTGCCGATCCCCGCAAATAACCCGCAAACGCCCGCTAAAATCAAACTGGGCGATAAACTGTTTCACGATGCCCGCCTGAGCGCAGATGGCAAGGTCAGTTGTTCGACCTGCCACCAGGAGAGCAAGGGCTTTACCGACCACAAGCGCGTGTCCGAAGGGTTTAACAAACTGACCGGGACCCGCAATGCGCCGACGGTGATCAATTCGGCGTACATGAAAACCCTGTTCCTGGATGGCCGTGAACCGGACCTTGAGGGACAGTCGACGCAACCGCCCGTGAACCCCGTGGAAGGCGGACTGCCGGATCACGATGCCGAGCTCAAAATCATTCGCTCCGACCCGGACTATGTCAGGGCATTCAAGGCCGTGTTTGGCGTGGATCGCCGGCATATCACCATGAAGGAAGTCTCCCGGGCCATTGCCAGCTTCGAACGTACGATCGTTGCCGGTAATTCGCCCTTTGACCGCTACTACTACGGTGGCGAGAAAAATGCCCTCAATGCTTCCCAGGTGCGTGGTCTGAAGGTCTTCCTGGGGCAGGGGCGTTGTGTATCCTGTCATCGCATTGAACAGACCCAGGCCCTGTTCATGGATAACCGCTTTCACAATATCGGGATCGGTTTCAAGCGTATTCGCGGCAAGGAAGCGGCGACAGCCGAAGCGTTTCTGAAAACCAAGCATGGTGGCGCCGACGTGGACCATACCGTGCTGAGTAACGAAAACATGTCAGAGCTCGGTCGTTTTGCCGTGACCGAAAACCTTACCCAGGTCGGCGCCTTCAAGACCTCAACGCTGCGCAACATCGCGCTCACGCAACCCT
>JALWRY010000077.1:0-4816 GCA_027080445.1 Thiohalobacter sp.
CTGTTGCAGGTCTGGTTGCATGACGCCCTGTTCGGGTTGATCGGGGTGTTATTTTACGTGACTACCCTGGTGTATTGCCTTGGGCCACGCGATCTTGCGACTGACGTCAACACCTATTGCGAAGTGGCGGATTCCAGCGATGATTCACTGCGTGTCCGGGCCGCCCGCCGGCTGCTCGGTGATACTGTACGGGACGGGGATGAAATCAGTGAACGCCGGGTGATCCGTGCCGTGCTGACCGAGGCGAACGACAGACTGTTCGCAGTACTGTTCTGGTTTATTGTGCTCGGCCCGGTGGGTGCTGTCATGTACCGCAGTGTTGTCGTACTGTACCGTGAATGTCGCGAACCGGGCGCTTACAGTGATGCGATCGACTGGGCATACAGCGTGCTGGTATGGATTCCGGCCCGTCTGCTGGCGCTGGCTTATGCCTTGAGCGGTCACTTCGATGCGGCCGTTGAAGGCTGGCGTGCCGCGCATCGTGACATGCCGCGAGGTGGCGAAGGTTCCATCGAGGTGCTTGCTGCGAGCGGTGAAGGTGCGCTGGGTCTGACGGAAAACGAGGGGGTGATCGAGGGGGTCGCCTCGCCGGTGCGTGCCGCCATGCGTCTTGTCTGGCGTACCCTGACGCTGTGGGTTGTGGTGTTGTCAGTGCTGACCCTGGCAGGCTGGTCCGGCTGACTATCCGTCTATATATTGCAGTTGTTGCTTTAGAATCAATCCAGATTGCCGATTTATCGTCAGGGAAGGGTATCTGAACGGGTGCCCCACAAGGAATGGTACGGGCAAACACGGTGTTTCCGGGTAATCCAAAATTTGTCATTGCAGGCGGTTTCCTGGCCGTTATGGTGCTGATGCTGGCGGTCGTTGTGACCGGCTTTATCCGGCTGACGGATACCATGGAAACCACCGAGCGGCGCGTCAGCAGCCAGAACCTGAAG
Organism: Thiohalobacter sp.; assembly: GCA_027080445.1. GTDB lineage: Bacteria > Pseudomonadota > Gammaproteobacteria > DSM-19610 > DSM-19610 > Thiogranum. Next base: position 942 of record JALWRY010000077.1, read on the forward strand.
ACCCACCTGGTGATGGAAATGTACTCCGCCGTCAGGGAGCGTTCTGTGTCCCTGCAGGTCATGATCAATACCAGTGACCCGTTCCAGCGTGAAGAGGAATACGATCATTTCACCCGCCAGGCCTCACGCTTCATGGTGAGCAACCAGGCGCTGTCGGATCGGCTGGCAGCCGACAGGGAACACACATTCTTTCGTAAGTTAAAAGACTTGTTGAAGGTTTCTGCGCCACTGCAGGTCAGGGTTGCGCAAAAAGCCGCCGAAGGTCGCCATGTGCGTGCGGCACAATTATTGTTATCGAAGGCCATGCCTGCCCAGGGGGCCGTGTTGCAGACCCTCCAGGACTTGCTGGAGTACGAAAGGCTGGAAACAGAAAAAACCCTGTCACAGGTGAAAACCCGAGAACATGAAACGCTGATGGGGCTGGCGTTTCTTCTGCTGATTGCCGGCCTGCTGATTATCACTGTTTACCGGTTCGTGATTCGTCGCCTGGCGCTGGCAGACAGGGCGCTGTTTGCCCAGGTCACCCTGTCCTCGATTGGTGATGCGGTGATTACCACGGATACAGTCGGGCATATCAACTATGTGAATGCCCGTGCAACTGACCTGCTGGGGCAGGATGAGGCGGACATGGTTGGCAAGACCCTGTCCGAGGTATTTTTGTCCCGCCTGTCGAGTTCCTGTGCGGAGGGGCCGGATCAGCTGGTACTCGACCAGGGCGAGCATTTTTCCGGTGAACGAAAACTGACAACGCTGGATGGCAGGGAAGCCTGTATCGATATCAGCCTGTCACCCATCGAATACAGTAGCGACCACTGGCTTGGGACTGTGGTCTCGTTCAGGGATATCACCCGGCGCAAGCAGGCCGAGGAAAAATTGCGATCCAGCGAGGAGCGTATGCGCCTCATCATGCGGGGCACCAATGATGGTATATGGGATTACGACCTGACGAGTGGCGAGCTGTATTTTTCACCGCGCTGGAAAACCATGCTGGGTTACGATGAGGATAAGCCGGTCAGAAGTTTTTATGAATGGCAGCGCCTGATTCACCCGGGTGACCTGGGCGAAATTCTGCTTATCTGGACAGACTGCATGAGCGGTGACAAGACTTCCTACGCCATTGAATACCGTATGAAGATGCGTAGTGGAGAATGGAAATGGGTTGAATGCCGCGGCATTGTTCAACTGAATGATGACGGGCATCCTGTACGGCTGGCGGGTAGTCATACGGATATTTCCGAGCGTAAGGAATCCCAGGAGAAGCTTCATTGGGAATCCACGCATGACTGGTTGACCAGGCTGGCGAATCGTCGCGAGTTTGAGCGGGTCCTGTCTGCGGAGTTGAAACAGATCCGGGGTACGCCGGAGGAACATGCCGTGTTATACATCGACCTTGACCAGTTCAAGGTTGTCAATGATACGTGTGGACATGTGGCCGGAGATGAGTTGTTGAGGCAGGTGTCAGCCATATTGATGAAGCGCATACGTGGCTCGGATATGCTGGCCCGGCTGGGCGGCGATGAATTCGGTATATTTCTCAAGGGCTGCCCACCGTCCCGCGCCATCGGCGTTTCAGATGTACTGCGTGAAACCATAGAAGAAAATGGATTTATCTGGGATAACAAGATCTTCAAGATAACTGCCAGTATCGGTGTTGTTACGATCTCATCCGATAATGCGACAAAGGACGAAGTGCTGGGCGCCGCGGATATTGCCTGTTTCACGGCCAAGGAACAGGGCAGGAATCGCGTACACGTCTACAAGGCCAGTGATGAAGAACTGGAATTGCACAAGCGTGAAATGAGTTGGGTTTCCCGTGTCACCCGGGCGTTGCAGGAGCAACGCCTGGTGTTGTACCGGCAACCTATCGTCCCTGTTGATGCTGCCGGGTCCCGCCCGCATCACCAGGAAGTGCTGATCCGTATGCTTGACGAAGATGGCAGCCTGATTCCGCCAGGCGCCTTTATACCGGCAGCGGAACGTTACAACCTGATGCCTGCGGTCGACCGTTGGGTCATCCGTACCCTGTTTACGAAACTTGCAGCCAGCAAGGCGAATGGCGGTCCGGACGGTGAATTGATCAATACGGTGAACCTGTCGGGCAGCAGCATCAATGAGGAAGGTTTCCTGGAATTTATCAAGGATCAGTTCAGGCAATTTCCCATCCTGCCTTCGATGATCTGTTTCGAAGTGACCGAAACAGCCGCAATTTCCAACCTGACACAGGCGGCCGTTTTTATACGGGAACTGAAAGCGCTGGGATGCCTGTTCGCACTGGATGATTTCGGGAGCGGTTTGTCATCGTTCGGTTATCTGAAAAATCTTCCGGTGGACTACCTGAAGATCGACGGGCAGTTCGTCAAGGATATGGTGGACGATGAAATCGATGCCGCCATGGTCGCATCCATTAACCAGATTGGCCAGGTGATGGGGATGCAGACCATAGCTGAATTCGTTGAGAATGATGAGATACTCGCAAAATTGGCCGGGATTGGCGTGGACTATGCCCAGGGTTACGGCATCGCCAAACCCGCTCCTTTCGACACGCCGGTTACGGCGCAGCAAAGCCTCATTGCCCAGGCCGGTTCGGGGTCGCCAGGCAGCCCGTAGGACCCCACTGTTGTCGTTACCGCAGGTCGGGTGGCGACAACAGTGGCACCTGTTGTTTAGACCGGACCAATCAGTTCTGCATGAACACTCTGGTGGTTGACGCGCTCCAGTATTTTCAGCGAGCTGGTAAGCTCAGGGTCATATTCAACCACCATCAGGTGAGGTCGTCGTTCTGCAAAGTTTGCCGTGGAAACGCCATACTCTTCCTCGATGGCTTGTTCGATGTCAATACGCCGGGGTTCACCCAGTGTATCGTCTACATGTAATACCAGTCCTACCTTGTGGTTTGCTGTGTTCATCGTCATCCCTCCCATTACTGTCTAGATAAACAACGTACACCCCGAGCGACTTGCGTCGGTCAGGTAGCTGGCGGCACCGGCAACGTCGATGCCGTCGACCAGTTCTTCCTCCTTGATGCCCATAACCTGTAACGTCATGCTGCAGGCGATGATGTGTGCACCGTTTTCGATGGCGAGATTCAGCAGATCATCAGCAGAGCTAACGTTTTTTTCCTGCATCATCTGCTTGAGCATGCCGGCGCCGGCGCCCAGCATGTTCAGTTGTGAAACCCCCATGTTGCCGGCACCGGTCGGGGTCATGAAATCGATCATTTTTTCCTTGATACCTTTCCCGGCATACAGACGCTTGCGTTTCAGGACATTAATGCCCCAGAAGGTGAAGAAAACAGTGACATCCATTCCCATCGCGGCGGCTGTGGTGGCAATGGTAAGGCCGGCAAGCGCCTTGTCCTGGTCGCCGGAGAAAATCAGCAAGGTGACCTTGTTGCTGTCCGGAGTGTTGCGGCGGAGCTCCTGAACTTCCTGTTCAAGCAGTGACAAGCGGTCGTCAGGAGAAAATTGCTGAATGCCCGGGGCAATGCCTGGCGTCATTGTTCCCGTATCAGTATGAGCATGTGTAGCCATATTGCACCTCCCTCAGAATGAGGAAAAATGGTGGCGTCACACTATGCAATGCATAGCATATGCCATGGTCGAAGGTCACGGTATCGGGGAAGTTGTCAGGATTCTGTGAAGGCATTTCGCGCCTGTATCGCAGGTATGAGAGTTTACAGGGTCATCGGCTATCAGGACTGAGAGGATTGGGGCCTGTGAGCGTGTAAGGCGTAGCCCTTGAGCCCGTACTTTTCGATATAGCGAAACAGTGTGGCCTGTGAGAGTGACAGTTTTTCCGCGGCCTTGCTGCGGTTACCGTTAACACTCTGAAGGATTGAGATGATGTGTTGTTTTTTGAACGCATCGACAGCCTCC
>JALWRY010000077.1:4826-8525 GCA_027080445.1 Thiohalobacter sp.
CTGCAGGGAGGCGCGTGCCAGATGGCTTTCAGCGCACGGATCAAGGTTCAGGTCATCCGGTCCTATGGTATCCGATTCACAAAAGAGTACAGCGCGTTCAATGACGTTGGACAATTCCCTGACATTCCCTTTCCATGGATGGTTCAGCAGCTGCAGGCAAGCTTCGGTATTGAGGCGTTTGACGGGTTTTCCATAGTTTTCGGCGTGGTGCCGGCAATAGTATTCCGCGAGCGTGGGGATGTCCTCGGGGCGTTCACGCAGGGGTGGTATGTGGATTTCCACCACATTCAGCCGGTAGAGCAGGTCTTCGCGGAAGCATCCGGCTTCGACCATTTGCCTGAGGTTTCTCGAGGTGGCAGCAATGATGCGCGTGTTCACCGTAACCGGGGTATCCGAGCCGACAGGCTGGATTTCTTTCTGTTCGATGGCGCGCAGTAATTTGGGTTGTGTGGGAACGGGGAGCTCCCCGATTTCATCCAGCAGCAGGGTGCCGCCTGTCGCGCTGCGAAATGCCCCGGCACGATTATGTGTCGCGCCTGTGAACGCGCCTGTGACATGGCCGAACAAGTGGCTTTCCACCAGGTCTGAAGGTAATGCAGCGACATTGACAGGAACATAGCGGCCTGACTTATTGGCTGAATGCTCGTGGATAGTGCGCGCAACAATCTCCTTGCCTGTACCGCTTTCGCCGGTGATCAGAACGGCACACGAGGAATAGGCCGCTGTTTTGGCATAGGAGAGTACTTCGCCAAAGCCGTGACAGTTGGCAATAATGGACCCTATCTGCTGCTCCATATGCCGCTCCTGCCCCCCGGCGCACTTTTACTGCCAACGTCTGCACAGGCAGGCGTATTAAACAGGCCGGGCAGCCTGAATACCTGTTGTTGTTCGACGCAGGCGCCCTGTCACTGATAGATCCGTCCACGTAAAGTGTAGACTGGTGTGAGGAAATGTCGAGTGGCTTGCAGGCGATCCAGGCATTGTCCGGGGGGTGTTTACAGTACTGAAAAGGACGGAGGCAATGACCGCTTTTGCAGCCTCGCGTAGAATAACCGTATGAAGGTATTCGCAGCGATTTCCGGGCTTGTTTTCCTGGCCACATCGGCCAGTGCCGCTGTTACAGTGAAAGATGATGCCGGGCGGGCGGTTACACTCGACCGGCCTGCGCAGCGCATTGTCAGCCTGTCGCCACACATCACCGAACTATTGTTTGCGGCGGGTGCCGGTCCACGCGTGGTGGCTGTTTCCGGGTACAGTGACTGGCCGCCCGTTGCCCGCAAGTTGCCGCATATCGGTAGTGGCGCCGGGTTGAATGTCGAAGCGATTGTCGCGCAGCAGCCAGACCTGGTCGTGGCCTGGTTGAGTGGGAATGCCAAACCTCAATTACATCAGCTGGAGCAGTTTGGCATACCGATATTTTACTCTGAACCGCACGATATTGATGGCATCGCCAACAATCTCCTGGCGCTTGGCCGGCTGGCAGGTAGCGAGGAGACGGCCGAACAGGCAGCCAGTGCGTTTCGCAAAGGGGTTAGCGACCTGCGGGCACGTTATGCCGATCGCCGGCCGGTGACGGTGTTCTATCAAATCTGGGCGCAGCCGTTAATGACGATCAACGGCCGGCACATGATCAGCCACTGGCTACGCCTGTGCGGGGCGGAAAATATTTTTGCCAATTTGCCCGATCTCGCGCCGGCCATCGACCCTGAGGCAGTGCTGAAGGCTGACCCCGACGTGTTGATCGCGGGCCGTTATACCGGCAAGCGCACGGACTGGACGTTGCGCTGGCGACAGTGGAAGGGCTTGCGTGCGGTGCAGAAGCATCATCTCTATACCGTGCCGGCGGATATGCTGGAACGGCAGACGCCGCGCGCATTGCAGGCGGCTAAAGAATTGTGCGAGGACATCGATGCGGTGCGTCGAAGTCGCTAATGACGGGGGTATACGTCAGCGTTCGTGCTGCCAGAGCACATCGGCAACCTGTGCGTGTCGGTTCAGGTGCCGCGCCAGTACAAACAGGTAATCGGAAAGCCGGTTGAGGTATTGAAGCGCGGCAGGGTTGGTGGCTTCGGTGTTGGCCAGTGTGACCAGCCTCCGTTCGGCGCGACGGCACACGCTGCGTGCCACGTGGCAGTGCGCAGCCGCCGGGCAACCACCCGGCAGGATGAATTCTTTCAGCATGGGCAGTTCGGTATTCAAGGTATCGAGCTGTTGTTCCAGTTGCTCGACGGCTGCCGTTCTGATCATGACGTGCCCCGGGATGGACAGTTCACCACCAAGATCGAACAGCTGGTGCTGGATTTCCGTGAGCTCGCTTCGCGCCTGTCCGGGTATATCCCCGCTGAGTAACACGCCAATCACACTGTTCAGTTCATCGATGGCGCCAATGGCCTCGATGCGGAATTCGTCTTTGGATACCCTTGAGCCGTCCCCAAGCCCGGTATCACCGTCATCGCCGGTACGGGTATAGATTTTTGACAGGCGGTGACCCACAGGTTCAGCTGTCCAGCAGTTTGTATTGTACGGGAAGGTGGACTTCCAGTGATTCGCCGTGTAACCAGCGGCTGGCCTGTGGCAGGTGTTCAATGTGTCGCGCTGCCTTGAGTGCGGACTGGTCGAGGGTGCGATAGCCTGAGGTCTGTTCTACCTTCCAGTGGCTCAGATCACCGTTACCGGCGATGTGCAGTGATAGCAGTACGCGCCCCTGCCAGCCGCGCTGACGTGCCAGCCAGGGATATTCGAAGTGTCGCGCCAGACGGTTTTTCAATGCAGCGCTGATACGTTGGCTGACATTTTCCGCCGAACTGTGTGGCCGGGCGGAGGCAGGGGTTGCCGCCTGTGCGATCGCGGCCACCCTCGTTAGCCTGCTGTGTTCTGCTGGTTGTGGTGTGGTTCTGGCCGTCTGTGCCTGTGCTGTATGCCAGGTGTGCGGCCGTGTGTGTGCGATATGAGGTGCGATCGGCTGGCTGACCACAGCGGCAGGTGCGGGTTCACGGCGGACGACGGGCGGCGTGCGTACTGATCGGCTTTCCAGTGCGCTGTACCCGGCTGTTTGCGCGGCGGGTAACAGGGCAACGCGCAGCGCCCGGGCTTCGCCGCCCAACGCCAGCTGCGGTGGCGTGTGCGCTGTCAGCCACAACGCCACGGCACCGTGGGCGAGTGCCGAGACTGCAATAAAAGCGGTGATACGAAGGTTCATAAGCCAGGCTGGAGTCGTTCGGACAGGGTCGCCACTGTACGCGCCCGGGTGCCGGCCTGTCAATAGAGTGTTCCAGTAAGCCTATGACTTAAAGCGGGTTTTTTATTGTGTGAGGTTTGTCATTGAGCCGTGCTGGCAGGTGTATTAGGCTGTGACAAGTGTCACGTGACAAAGTAGGTAGATGATGGAAGCAGGACGGGCCGAGTTTCGTCGCGAGTTCAGGGGAACGTTTTACGGGGTGCTTCGCTGGGAGCATCTCGATGAACTTTGGGAGCGCTTGCGCGCCGATGCGGACGGCGGCTGGTATGTGTATGCGGTTGGTGAACCGCCACCGGAGGAAACTGCCGGGGCGGACGATTTCCTGCGCTTCGTTGAAGAGGTCGACGCGCTACTGCACAAGGAACACGAAGAGGACTATTGCGGTATCGTTTATGTCGACGACCCGGCTAGCCCGGGTTTCGTGAAGATCTTTGACCCAAATAACCTGGGCGTGTCTTGCG
>JALWRY010000078.1 GCA_027080445.1 Thiohalobacter sp.
ATTGCGAGGCGCGCAGCGCCGTGGCAATCTCTACGCGTTGGCGCCTGGATGCAGGAGATTGCCGCGGCGCTGCGCGCCTCGCAATGACGGGTATAAAAAGTTGGCAGTTGGCCTGAATATCCCTAGTCAGCTTTTGTCGCCGCATGCGGGTCGACAACCGAGTCTTCCAGCGATACCGGCAGGAATTTCAGTACGCGTACCGCGATGGTTACCATGAGCAGGGCTGTTGCAATGCCGCCAACACCCAGCGTGATTTCCCAGATCGAAGGACTGTAGCTGTTGACCTGGCCGTCAAAGAAACTGCTGGTGACTTCGTAACCGGGGAACATGTTAAGCGGGTAGGCCTGACCGCCAATCAGCAGGACATAGAGCTGGGCAAATCCGCCAATGACCACCAGTGCTGCCGCTGCCGCAATGGCCGGACGGGACTTGCCGATGGTAGGATGGTAGACCATCGCCAGTGGCAATACGCTGCCGATCAGGATCTGTACGATCCAGAACAGGCCGGTGAAGATTCCCCCATCCAGCAGGATAAAGCGTTCCACGCCGTGGTGTCCGGTGAAGTAGAGGTTGGTCAGGTGATAAACAATCACAAAGTACAGCACCGAGGCAATGAAAACCCCGAGCAGGTTCTTGAGACGGAACAGCACCACATCACCCAGCGGACGTTTCGTCCAGGCATAGGCAGCCATTAGCACCAGGATAAATACCGCCAGCCCGTAGGCAAAGGACATGATGACAAACATGGGCGCCAGCAGGGCAGAGTCATAACCCTCACGGGCAACGATGAAGCCGAAGATGGAGCCGGTACCCGTTGTCAGCACCAGGCGCCAGACAAAGGCGACGAGGCCGGCCGCGGGGTAGTATTTATTCATCTTGCGTTCCATCATTAACCAGATATAAACGGCTGTTACCGCAAGGAAGCCGTTATACAGGATAATGTTCCAGGCAAAGATGGATTTGAAATTGTAGTAGGTCATGGCCACGATCAGGCGATCGGGGTGGCCCAGGTCGAGTACCAGGATCATCAGGCCGCCGATCAGCATCGAAATAGCGAGCAGGGCGGAGAGTCGTCCAAGCGGTTTATAGACGGTTTTACCGAAGACCGTACCGATTGAAGCGGGGTTGAGTATCCCGGATGCGGTGACAATCAGGAAAATGGCAAACACATGTGGCATGCCCCAGACGATCTGGTTGCTCATGCCTGTGACGTAATGCCCATAGTGCTCCATATACACTACGGCGCCCAGGGCGAGGGCGATCAGTACGCCAAGTCCGCCAAGAAGAATCCAGAAGCCGGTACTCTTGCCTTCAATTTCACGATAAGTCAGCAATTGTTTCATGGGTGATTCGCCAGTTCTGTAATGTGTTAGATGCCGCGGTAGCGGACGCCGGTGTTCAGTCCGAGGTCGGCGCGGATTTCCTTGCCGCCATAGGTCTTGAGTTCTCGGGAGATCTCACTGTTTTCATCGTAGAGATCACCAAAGGTCAAGGCGCCACCTTTTGTTGAATTACAGGCGTCTACACAGGCCGGTATATTGCCTTCATCGACAAGGTCGACGCACAGGGTGCAGGCCTCCACCGTACCCTTGCCGCGTGGCGCCCAGGGTTTCTGGTTCTTCAGGTCTTCGTGGATGAAGCTTCGTGCCTTGTAAGGGCAGGCCATCATGCAGTAGCGGCAGCCGATGCAGATGTGTTTGTCCACCAGCACGATGCCATCTGCGCGTTTGAACGAAGCGCCGGTCGGGCAGACGTCGGCACAGGGAGGCGTCTCGCAGTGCTGACACATCATGGGTAGGGTTGTGACATGTTGAGTCGCCTTGTCCCGGATGGTCACCTTGCGGATCCACTGTGCTTTCTGTTCAGGCCTTGAATGCGTTTCCTCGGAAGGATTGGCGGCGCCCCAGCCATTTTGTTTCTCGCAGGCTGTTACGCAGGCGTTACAGCCATCACCACATTTATTGGCATCCACCAGTATGCCCCAGCGCTTGCTGCTGGTGACTGGCTGGTTGGCCGGTTTGGCCTGGGCCGGCGCCGGCATTGTGAGAAAAACGCCCGGTGCGATAGCCGCTGCACCGGCTGCAACACCGGCTTTAAGCATAAACTTGCGGCGCGCTTTATCCTTTGGCTTGCTGATATCGCTCATTGAGCTTCATCCTCGTTAGTCAACAACTGCAGCGTCTCGCCGCTGGCCAGGTTGTCGGCAATGTGTTCACTGGAGGGACGGGGGTCCAGACTGGACCGCAGTGTGTGCAACTTCGATTTCCGAACGGGGATGTCGGAATGGCACTCGAAACAGTCGATATTGACCGACGCGTAGGTGTGGCAGGTCGCACAGAAATGTCGCTTGTCCTCGACACGTATGTACTGGCCCTGTTCATCCTTTTCCGCGTGACAGTTAATGCACTCTTCAAGCGAGAATTGCCGGGTACGGATACCCTCGTGCATCGTCTCATCGCGCTGGTGAAGGATGTGCTTCATGTGGTTGCGGCGCATCTCGGATTCGGGAAGCACACAGCCGGTTTCTTTGCTGTAGCGTTGTTCCGGCAGGCTGACGACCAGGTCGGAAAAGGGCAAGGCTTCTTTCTCGCCATCATCCTCGTCTGCCGTCGCTGCCAGAGGCAGCGCCAGCAGTACACTGATCATCAATGCGAACAAGGCTCGCAGCAGTCTGGTTTGACTCATGTCGCGTGACTCCGCTTATTCACCCAGGGCCATGTCGATGTAGCCGGTCGGGCAGACATCGGAGCAGATATGGCAACCGACACACTTGCTATAGTCGGTGGCGACATATCGACCCGTGGTGGCCTCATCCTTCTTGACCCGGTACACGGCATCCTGCGGGCAGTAGATAACACAGTTGTCACACTCGAAGCACATACCACAACTCATGCAGCGGCCGGCCTCGGCGATAGCCTTTTCATCATCGTAGCCCTTCATGCGCTCAGTGAAATGGCCCAGTACCTGTTTGGAATCCGGCACATCTTCTTCACGCAGGTTACGTTCTGTGTATTCAAAGTGGCCGAGGAACAGCTTGTCAGCAGTAATGACTTCCTGCTTAGAGCGGTCTTCGTAGTTATGGATGGCGAAATGGCTTTCGCTGGTGCCGCGAGTTTCGCCAACCGTGTAGGGTTCAGGCTCAAGACCGGCTTCCTTCATCTTGTCCAGCAGGTTGAACTGGTGCTTGTCGACCTTGGGACGTTTCTTCAGTTCAGCGTGCTTCAGGTAGTTGTCGATCGACTCGGCAGCAATAGAGCCCTGACCAATCGCTGTCGTCAACAGGTGTGGACGAACGATGTCGCCGGCAACGAAGTGACCCTGACGGTTCGGTACCTGGTAGAACTTGTCGGCATCGATCAGGTTGCGTTCGTTGGCGTAGTCTTCAAGACCGCTCATGTCGCCGCCCTGGCCGATCGCTGAAACGATCAGGTCGCATTCGATGGTGTATTCCTTGCCGCCTTCAACGGCAACAGGACCATTACCTTCCCATTTAGCTTCTACCAGCTTGAGAGCAGTTGCACGACCTTCGTCATTCCGGATGATTTCGACCGGCATGACTTCGTTGATAATGTTCACACCTTCTTTCAGTGCGTCATTCACTTCGTGCTCGGCAGCCGTCATCTGGTCGCGTGGGAACAGGGCGGTCAGCGTGACGTTATCGCAGCTCTTTTTCAGGGAAAGATCGACATTTTCCTGGGTGATGTCGCCGTTGATGACGTCTTCGGGTTTTTCGCTGTAGTCTTTCAGCGTGCCGATACGGCGGGAGACGGACACCACGTCGATAGAGGTATCGCCACCACCCACACAGACGATGTTATTGGCCGTGTAGTGCATCTTGCCCTTGTTGAACTGCTCCAGGAACTTCACAGCGGACACACAGTTCGGCGTCTCGTTCCAGCCTTCCAGCGGCAGGCCGCGGCCGGTCCAGCAACCCAGCGCCCACAGTACGGCGTCGAATTCCTTGTCCAGCTCATCGACAGAAATGTCACGGCCAACACGGGTGTTTGCCTTGAACTCGATGCCGCCCATTTCCATAATGCGCTCGCATTCGCGATCCAGTTCTTCACGCGGAATACGGTAGTTGGGGATGCCGTAGCGCATCATGCCGCCAAGCTTGTCATGATCATCAAAAATGGTGGATGCAATGCCGCGACGCCGCAACTGGTAAGCGGCCGCCATGCCGGCAGGACCACCACCGATGATAGCGACCTTCTTGCCGTTCAGATCCTGGCAGGCTTCAAACTTGAAGCCTTCCTTGAAAGCCATGTCGCCGATGTACTGCTCGACAGCGTTGATGCCGACGAAATCCTCGACTTCGTTACGGTTACAACCGTCCTGGCACGGGGCGGGGCAGACGCGGCCCATCACGCCCGGGAAAGGGTTGGCGTCGGTCGAGCGGCGGAAAGCATATTCCTGCATGCGTACGCCTTCCGGCGGGTGCTCTATGCCACGGACAATATCCAGCCAGCCACGGATGTCTTCGCCGGACGGGCAGCTGCCCTGGCACGGCGGGGTACGGTGAACGTAGGTCGGGCACTTGTGAGAGTGATCGCCTTCAAAAATAGCGTCGTTCCAGCGGTCCCATTTGTTGTCGCCTTCCTCAAACTTGCGAAACGTTAATTTCTTGTCGTCGCGAGAAGTAGCCATGCCTGTTCTCCTGTTATCTGAGCCCGTTCCGGGTTCAATGTTGCAATACGATAATTAAATACTCTGGATCTATGCGTTTTCAGCCTCGCCGTCTTCACCGGCGGTACCGTCAAGTTCCGCTTCCTGCTCGGAACCCTTTAAAACAATGGCGTTACTGACCAGCTGGTGGACACTGACAATCTGGTCCATGCGGAACCCGAAGTAGGGCAGTGTCTTGGCAAACTGGCTTTTGCAGATGGCGCAAATGGCCGCGAGGTTGGTCACGCCGTATTCCTCGGTCACCTGCTTGAGTGCCTGCATGCGAGGCATGGCGCCCTTGACACGAATTTCCATCAGGTCGTCGGTCAGCAGGCCGCCGCCGCCACCACAACAGAAGGTGGCATCCAGTATGGTGTCGTCATTCATGTCGTAGTAGTTATTACAGGACGCTTTAATGACTTCACGTGGAATCACGAACTGACCGCCTTCAAACCCGCCCATACCGGCGCCACGCGCGACGTTACAGGAGTCATGGAAGGTGATGGTCATATCGTCGTTGGCTTCCTTGTTCATGCGCAGCTTGTTCTCCTTGAGCAGGTCATAGGTGAACTCGCAAATATGCTGCGGGATCGGGTAGTTCTGGTCCAGGAAGTCGAACGGACCGGCCAGCGTGTTGAGGAAGCTGTAGGCCACACGCCAGGCATGGCCGCATTCCCCGAACACGATGCGTTTGACACCGAGGTCAAGGGCGGCCTTGCGGATACGCAGCGACAGCTTGCGCATATTTTCGTAACTGCCGATGAACATGCCGAAATTGGCGGCTTCACTGGCTTCCGAACTCAGGGTCCATGAAACACCGGCTTCGTGGAAGACCTTGGCGTAACCCATCAGCCCGTCGACGTGGGGTTCCGCGAAGAAGTCAGCGGAAGGTGTGATCAGCAGGATATCCGCGCCTTTTTCATCCAGCGGCAGGCGTACCTTGACGCCGGTATCGTCTTCGATATCTTCCTCGAGACCTTCCAGCGTGTCGGCCAGTGCCGGCTGTGGCAGGCCGAGGTTGTTGCCGATCTTGAATACCTTGGCGATGATTTCGTTACAGTACTTCTGGCCGACACCGACAGCATCCATGATCTCGCGGGCGGCCATTGAAATCTCGGCGGTATCGATGCCGTAAGGGCAGAACACCGAGCAGCGGCGGCACTGCGAACACTGGTGGAAATAGCTGTACCAGTCGTCCAGTACTTCCTTGGTCAGGTCAGTCGCGCCCACCAGTTTGGGGAAGTATTTGCCGGCAAACGTGAAGTAGCGGCGGTAGACCTTGCGCAGCAGTTCCTGGCGGGCAACCGGCATGTTGTTGGCGTCGGTCGTACCAAGGTAGTAATGACACTTGTCCGTACAAGCGCCGCAGTGTACGCAGATATCCAGGAAAAGCTTGAACGAGCGGTATTTGCCCAGCAGATCACCCATTTTATTAATTGCGACTTCCTGCCAGTTGTCGATCAGCTCACCCGGGAACCCGAGGTCGGCCTGGTGATCCGGTTTAGCGAAGAAAGGGGCAATATGGTTGGTGACATGCTCCCGGGGTTCAGGAACCTGCAGGTACTCTTTCAGTTCAGGTACTTCGTAATCAGCCACGCTTAAATCCTCCGCTCCGGTTTTACCGCTCGCCCGTTTCCAGTGCTTTCGCCCAGTCAGCGATATGACGCTGCTCGCGCGAACTGTCAGTCTGGTTTCGGGTTGGGCTGAAGAAAACGCCCGGTGCATGTAACAGTTTGCTGATCGGGAAAACGATCATCAGTGTTGCAACCAGGCCCAGGTGGGTCAGCAGCAGTGGATCGCCCGGCAGTGGCTGCGGTGAGAAGTGCAACAGTCCGAGTGCAAATGCTTTCAGCGAAATAATGTCGGTATGCGTCAGGAAGCTCATGCCGATACCGCTCATGGCAATTCCTACGATCAGCGCGAGCATCAGGTGATCGGACGGTGTAGAGATATAGCGCACACGTGCAACCAGGAAGCGGCGCGCCCACAGACCTAGCAGCCCGGCCAGCATTGCAAACGCAGCATACTTGCCAAACGGCTGTACCCAGTTCACCCAGAACCATACCGGTTCAGTGAAGTAGCGCAGGTGGCGTAACAGCACCAGCAGCATACCGAAGTGGAACATGATACCGAACAGCCAGATCCATTTATTGGAACGGAACAGGCTTTCAAAGAAGGCCACTTCGCGGAACATGCGGAACACCACGCCTGTCTCCGTGCGCGGAGCGGGCATGGTCGGGATCTTGAGAGGAGCGGGGGTCTGCGCGTAGTTTTTAATGCGCAGCGCAAGACCGACTACCAGGAACACAGTCGCAAAGTAGAAGAGTCCGACATACAGGGTCGAAACTAAAGACACGCTCACTCCTCCGTTCAGGAAATCTTTAATAAAGCGTGGGGGAGACAATCTCCCCCACGATCAACAGCATCTAAAATCTCGGTTTAGACGCAGCCGGTCGGCTTGGGCAGACCTGCATACTTACAAGCCTGCTTGGCAGGACCATAGGGGAACAGTTCGTACAGGTACTTGCTGTTGCCCTTGTCCTTGCCCAGTTTCTTGCCGATAGCCTTGGTCAGCACGCGAACGGCCGGGGCGATCTGGTACTCTTCATAGTACTCGCGCAGGAAGTTGATGACTTCCCAGTGGGCGTCAGTCAGCTCGCTGCCTTCTTCCTTGGCCATGGCGGTGGCAACATCAGGTTCCCACTGGTTCAGATCGGCCAGGTAACCCTCTTCGTCAGTCTCAAACGTTTTCCCGTTTACTTCGATGGACATAATTGCTCTCCTTGTTTGCAGCTCTGGTGCAAATCAATATTGCGGTTTATAACCAGGATTGAACCTTGTCATGTTCTGTCACAAGATCCACGAATCCGCCGTAATCAACGACCTCAAGGCCATCGATGACGTGGTGTTCAGACATACCGCGTGCGGTGACGTCCGGGCCAAGCACGTAGATCTTGTGATCTGCCAGTGCGGCCTTGACCTTTTCAGCAACCACTGTGCCGTCAAAGGCGGCGTAAACACCGTCTTCGATCAGCAAAATTGCCGCGCCCTTGACAGCATGACGCAGTGCAGTGTCCAGTGTGCGGCGCTCAAAAGGTGATTTGTTTACCGTGTGTAACATTGGCATAGCGATTCTCTCCGTATCAGAAGCTCAGGATAACTTCCTGCTCTTCCATCAGTTCGGCCAGCTGGTCCTTGTCAACCACCTGAACCGGTACGACCAGGTCGTCTGTGGTCAGACCGCGCGACTCCAGCGACTCTTTTTCCACATACAGTTTCTCGACATCGTAACCTTCCAGGGCACGGTAGGTCGGAGAGAAGTTCTTTACGCCGATGGCATCGGTGTTCTGATCCTTCTTGATCTGATAGACGCCGTCATCCATAAATACGAGCGTAACATCCTGCTCGAATGCAGCAGCGATCAGTACAACTTCCAGCGACTCCAGGGCATAAATGGTGCCGTAGGGGGCGCGACGGTTGACATACATGAACTTGCGGACAGGGCCCTCAGGTTCGTCGTCTTCCCATGGTTCAGACATAGTACTTATTCCTCAATTAGTCGCCAAAAATGACCAGGCGATCAGACTGGATACCGGCTTCGATGAGCTGGCCAAGGCCGGAGATACGGAAACCTTCGGCGATATTGTCGCCGTCTTTCCCCTGGCGCTTGGCCTCGTTCTCATCGAGAATGCCGCGGCGCTGGGCCGCAGCAATACAGATCACCAGATCCAGATTGTGCTCCTTGGCCATTTCGCTCCACTGCTCGGTGATATTACGGTCATCCTGCGGGGGTACCGCGAAACGGGTGCCGTTATTTACACCGTCGTGGTAAAAGAACACGCGGAAAAT
>JALWRY010000079.1 GCA_027080445.1 Thiohalobacter sp.
ACTGATTGGTCGAGTGATTTCCTGCCGGGGCGTGAAAATGCAAGAAGGGTTTTTTTAATGCACGCCAACGCACGGCAAACCGCCGTTTATGCGGTTTTTTCTCTCCCGGCGCACAAAACTGGTGGGTGCGTGGCCAGCACAGGTTTTTGATGTCGATTGCTTTTTTGTACATAGCAACGGGGATAAAGCAAGAAACAGGCCGGATCTGAAGGGAGGTTTTAAAATGGTCGGGAGACAAAAAAGGGCCTTGCGGCCCTTTGTGTGGGTAGTACGTTGAAGTAGCCGTGGTCAGAGTGAGACGAAGACGTTCAGTCGTTTGTTCTTGTCATAAGTGGCGCCTGTGCCACGATAACGGGCGACTTCCCCCGTGGTGGCATTGCCGTCATCGATGTCATCATCGAGTCGCTGTGCGACTTCGCCAGGGATATTACGCATCAGGATCTTCAACTCGGTCCGGCCATTTGCCCAGTTTCCTGTGGCAATGGCATCGTATATGCCGCCGTACGGGTTATCGAAAATACGCGCCTTGGAGTCAGTCACCGTCGGGTCACCGCCCAGCAGACCCGCATAGCGCAGGTGAGACCAGACACGGCAGGATTCATTGCTTGCACTGGTGCAAAAACCGCCTTCAATTTTGCCGTTTCCATTGCCGTTTACTGCGGCGGGGTTAAGGCGTTTATCGGCATCGATCATGTCGCCGGGTAAGGCGCCGTAGCGATCCTGGAACATGAATACCTCGGTACGGAACGAGTCCAGGTCTGCGACCAGGCGTTTGTAGCGGGCGTTCTTTATCATGGCCTGGCCTTTGAGTACACCACCCAGGAGCAGGCCGATAATGACCAGAACGATGGCGATTTCAACCAGTGTAAAACCTCGTTGTTTGGTATTCATGGTGAATCCTCTTCATTCAGTACAGTTTCGCTGCCGCGTCATCCTGGCGGCGGCGGTTAAGCCGATGGCAAAAAACAGCTAACCGGCTGCGTTCAATATGGAACAGTAGTTTGTCTATCGGCCTGTAGTCGGGGGATCTTTAATTTTGTGAACGGGTCGAGGGATTGATAAAATTATCAGCTGTTACAATAACTTGAAGGTAGGCGGACTTATGGAAGCTTGCCGGCCTGGATCATGCGGTCGAACAGAATACTGCGTGACAGCCATACCATTTGGTCATCGAATTCCTGGCCGTTGATCGTGCTGAAGGCGCGGAAGACATAGCACGAATCTGCATTGGTATTTTCCTTTTCGTCAACCCGTCCCTGGGCGGCGTAGTCCGTTTTTGCCGTACTCCAGATCAGCGCGGGAACATCCATCGCAACCAGATTGGTGGGCGGGGAGGAACCGCAGCTGGCCGCTGTGTTGTAGATGTTGATGGTCTGGGCGGCGGTACTTGTTGTCCCCAGGTTGAAAAGACTGGTTTTATCGGTGAATGCGCCGTTGACGGCATAGTAAATCTGGTGTGGTGCGCCCCAGGCATCGTATTCGCCGTCTATGCCGAGCGTGGCCCAGGGCAGGCGGCCAGCGTTAAACGTGTTACTGGGACAGGGACGGTTTTCCTGGCCGCTACCCGGTTTTCTGTCCTTGTCGGTATCGGGACAGGGCAGGTAGCCGTTGACAATGGCGTAACCGATCAGTGCCTCACGCGCTTGTTCAAGGCGTTCGGCATTTTTATCGCGACGATCCTGTTCCTGGCGCGCGGAGAGTGGCGCCAGTACGCCACCCAGCAGCAACCCGAGTATCACCAGTACGATGGCCATTTCGATCAGTGTAAAGCCGCGCTGTGAGAGGCTGTTGTTCATGGTGCAACAATCCGTAGCTGGTCATTATTGGTGGCTGAATTGACGGGTGTCTCGTAGATGTCAGGTCCATTGGTGTTTTCGGTGCCTTCAAGAAGATCTGAAGCCCCGGTAGGCGACAGACGGTTTTGCCCGGGCATGGCTGCGCCCGGCGAAAATATTAAAGCTTGGAGATTCGTCGCACTGCCAACGGTAAGCGTGCTTCCCGGTGACATGACATACCAGATTAAAGGTTGCCAGGCGCTGAACCAGGGTGGATAGGAAGGGAGTTTGGTGACATCAACATCACAGGGAGTGGCA
>JALWRY010000080.1 GCA_027080445.1 Thiohalobacter sp.
AATCAGCTCCATCAGGGTCACGGTCTTGCCCACGCCGGCGCCGCCGAACAGGCCGATCTTGCCGCCCTTGGCGATGGGCATGATCAGATCGATGACCTTGATGCCGGTTTCCAGGATATCGACACTGGCCGCCTGCTCTTCATAGCTGGGCGGATTCCGGTGAATCGGCATGTGCTTGTCGGCCTTCACCGGGCCGGCTTCATCCACCGGGTTACCAAGCACGTCCATGACGCGGCCCAGCGTACCCTGGCCGACCGGCACGGAAATCGGCGCGCCGGTGTTGGTCACCTCGATGCCGCGCTTGACGCCGTCGGTGGAACCCATGGCGATGGTACGCACCACGCCGTCGCCAAGCTGACCCTGGACCTCCAGCGTCAGATCGGCGGATTCGACCTTGAGCGCGTCGTAGACTTTGGGCACGCTGTCGCGCGGAAATTCCACGTCAACCACGGCACCAATAATTTCAACAATGTTTCCGGAACTCATGATGAAGTCCTCTGTAAATTAAATTCTTTTAAACGGCGGCGGCGCCGGCGACGATTTCCGACAGTTCCTGCGTGATCGCCGCCTGGCGGGCCTTGTTATAGACCAGCTGCAGGCTGTCGATCAGTTCACCGGCATTATCGGAAGCGGCCTTCATGGCAACCATGCGCGCCGCCATTTCACAGGCGATATTTTCCACCACGCCCTGGTACACCAGCGACTCCACGTAACGCATCAGTAACTGGTCCATCACATCGCGCGCATCCGGCTCGTAGATATAGTCCCAGTGACGCTTCAGGGTTTCATCCTTGTCATCGGGGACGACCGGCAGTAACTGCTCGACCTGAGGAGACTGGGTCATGGTATTCACAAAATCATTATTGGCCAGGTACAGGCGGTCGATCCTGCCCTCGTTATAGGCATCCAGCATCACCTTGACCGAACCGATGAGCACGTCAATCCCCGGGGAATCGCCCAGTTGCGAGTTTTCGGATACGACATTGCCGCCGAGCCGTTTGAAAAAGCCCATGGCCTTGCCACCGATGACCGCCAGGTCGACTTCGATATTCTGGTTGCGCCACTCGGTCATGGAACGCACGACCCGTTTGAACAGGTTGATATTCAAACCGCCGCACAGTCCCCGGTCGGAGGAAATGACAATCAGGCCCACCCGCTTCGCTTCCCGTTCGATGAGGAAAGGATGCCGGTATTCCGGGTGCGCCCGGCCCATGTGGGCAACCACGGTACGCATCTTCTCCGCGTAAGGACGGGAAGCACGCATGCGATCCTGCGCCCTGCGCATCTTGCTCGCCGCGACCATTTCCATGGCCTTGGTGATCTTCTGCGTATTCTGGATGCTCCTGATCTGGGTGCGTATTTCTTTCGCGCCAGCCATTTAAATTGTCCTGTCTGTTTCAGTAGGCGCCATTGGCGACAAAGTCCTCGACGATGCTGCGCAGTTTGGCCGCCACCTCGTCGTTGTAGTCCGGATTGGCGTTGATAGCGTCCATATCCGCGCCGAAGCTGGACCTGGCGTGCGCCAGCAGCGCTGTTTCGAAGGCCACAATCTTCTTCACATTGACGTCGTCCAGGTAACCTTCGTTGGCGGCGAACAGCGACAGCGCCATTTCCGCAATCGACAAGGGCGCGTACTGGGCCTGCTTCATCAATTCGGTCACACGCTGGCCACGCTCCAGCTGCTTGCGCGTCGCCTCGTCAAGGTCCGATGCAAACTGGGCAAAAGCCGCGAGTTCGCGATACTGCGCCAGCGCCAGTCGAACACCGCCGCCGAGTTTCTTGATGATGTTGGTCTGCGCCGCACCACCCACACGTGATACTGACAGGCCGGCGTTGATGGCGGGGCGGATACCGGCGTTGAACAAATCGGACTCCAGGAAGATCTGTCCGTCGGTGATGGAGATAACGTTGGTCGGAACGAAGGCCGACACGTCACCCGCCTGGGTTTCGATGATCGGCAGCGCGGTCAGTGAACCGGTCTTGCCCTTCACTTCGCCGTTGGTTTTCTTTTCCACGTAATCGGCATTGACGCGCGCGGCGCGTTCCAGCAGACGCGAGTGCAGGTAGAACACATCGCCCGGGTAGGCT
>JALWRY010000081.1 GCA_027080445.1 Thiohalobacter sp.
TCATAGATTTCGGTAATGGTGCCGACTGTTGAGCGCGGGTTGTGCGAGGTCGATTTCTGCTCGATCGAGATAGCCGGGGACAGCCCCTCGATGTGGTCAATGTCCGGTTTCTCCATCATCGACAGGAACTGGCGCGCGTAGGCGGACAGTGATTCCACGTAACGGCGCTGGCCTTCCGCGTAGATCGTATCGAAGGCCAGCGAGGATTTACCGGAGCCGGACAGGCCGGTAATCACGATCAGCCGGTTGCGGGGCAGGTCGAGATCGATATTTTGCAGGTTGTGCATGCGCGCACCGCGCAGGCGAATGGTATTCATACGATTTCCGGCCAATTGGGCAACCTGATACTATACGTCCTTTCTCGATGGCTGACCAAAAGGAAATCTGTTTCATGGACAATGCGGTATCTGTTGACCAGGGCATGACACGGGCGGAAGCGCGTACTGCGTCATCATTGGCGGGCATATATGCCCTGCGAATGCTGGGGTTGTTCATGATTCTACCGGTATTTGCGCTGTATTCCGGCCAGTTGGAAGGCTCCACGCCAGCACTGACCGGTCTGGCGATTGGTATTTACGGCATGACCCAGGCATTCCTGCAAATTCCATTCGGGCTGGTGTCTGACCGGATAGGGCGTAAGCCAGTGATCATATTCGGGTTACTGGTATTTGCGCTGGGAAGTGTTATGGCAGCCGGTGCGGATAATATTTGGGGCGTGATTGCTGGACGTGCCATGCAGGGGGCGGGTGCTATCGCCGCCGCCGTCATGGCGCTTACGGCCGATCTGGTGCGCGAGGAGCACAGGGTCAAGGCCATGGCCATTATTGGTATGAGCATTGGCGCCTCGTTTGCAGTTGCCATGGTGCTGGGGCCGCTGCTGAACGGCTTGATTGGTGTGCCTGGCATTTTCTGGTTAACTGCCGTACTGGCAGTTGCTGGTGTCGCGGTGGTTGTACTGCTGGTGCCAAATCCTGTTGTTTCGCGAGTGCGGCGTGATGCGGAAGCGGTTCCATCGCAATTCGCCGGCGTGTTGCGGAATGGGCAGTTGCTACGGTTGAATGCTGGTATTTTTACCCTGCATCTGATACTGACGGCCAGTTTTCTGGTGTTACCGCTGGCGTTACGTGACCTGGCAGGGCTGGACGTCGGAAAGCACTGGGAGGTGTATCTGACCGTGCTGTTGTTATCATTACCAATGGCAATACCCTTCATTATCCAGGCAGAAAAGCACCAGCGCATGAAATCCATTTTCATTGCCGCTGTGACAGTGGTGATGGCGGCTGAGGTATTACTGTTTGAGTTCCACAGCCAGGTGCTGACGATCGGTTTTGGGCTGTTCGTTTTCTACTCGGCATTCAATTTGCTGGAGGCCTTGTTGCCCTCCCTGATTGCCAAAATGGCGCCGCCGGATAGTAAAGGTACGGCCATGGGATTTTATTCCAGCTCGCAGTTTTTTGGCGCCTTCGTTGGCGGTACCGTCGGGGGTTGGCTGCACGGGCAATTCGGTTTGTCGTCCGTATTTCTGTTCTGTGCGGCGGCTGCACTCGTGTGGCTGGTGCTGGCGGCAGGGATGGAGTCACCGCGCTACCTGAATACCCGTATGCTCAGGGTGGGCGGGCTGGACGCGTCTGCAGCACAACAACTGGCACAACGGATGATTGCGGTGCAGGGAGTGGCTGAGGCGGTGGTGATCGCAGAAGATGGGGTGGCGTATCTGAAGGTAGATCCCGGGTTGCTTGACGAGGACGAATTGACTGCCTTGGTCGCACAAAATAACTAACTGAATCAACGGTTTGGTGTTCTATCCGGGCAGGCGTTTGCGCATCCCGCAGGATGCCCGGGCAGTGCACTGAACGACGGGGTGGGCAGTGGCGCAATCAGCCGTTATGATGGCCGCTGGTTGCAGTACATGGCACACAAAAATACACAAGAAAGCACAAGGAATGTGTTTTCCAGACAGGAGTAGAACATGGCACGAGGCGTAAACAAGGTCATTCTGGTGGGTAATCTGGGCGCCGACCCGGAAGTGAAATACATGCCTAATGGTAATGCGGTAGCGAATGTCACGCTGGCCACC
>JALWRY010000082.1 GCA_027080445.1 Thiohalobacter sp.
GTACATCGTAGTCTATGCCGGCCTGTGTGCTCAGTCTTGCACCTCCACGCGTATCTACTACGACGATGGTCGATATAACGACAAAGGGATTGTTGAGTGTAAAGCTGCTGCCGCCACCGAACACGGACGGTGCGGCGTGGGCTTCGTCGACAATGTCGACCAGTGAACTGTCCAGGTCATTGTCATCGACCTGGTAGCTTCCCGTCGTGAATGCAGTGACATGGCCTTGCCCGGGCAGGGTCCGGTGGTAGTTCAGGGTGATGCCGCCCAGGTAGGATCGACGCCTGCCATTCGGCAGGTCAGAGGTCGTACCCCGGCTCCTGACGGTAGTGACCAGATTCTTGTAAAGCCGGTGTTGTAACTGCAAGGTACCGGTCTGGTTGAGTGTGGTTCCGTTATCTGTCTCGTACCGGCTGAGTGAATAGCGGTAGTTCGTCGACAGTTTTTTATTATGGTCAATGTGCAGGTTTTCATTGACCGTCAGGAAACGTGTATCGCTGACGCCTGTGCGCTTGAGGTAGCCCAGGCGGGAGTCCCAGCGACGGTTGAGCGTGGGGCCGAAATCAAGGCTGTAGACGAGGTCGGCAGACCGGGTCTTGAACGCGCCCTGCGCGCGCGCAGTATCCGTGACATCTTCCAGTTTGTAATTGAAATCCAGGTCGGCGGTCTCGAAACCCTTGTGCGCGGTATAGTCGACGACATCCCTGTCCTCGTTGCGGCGAAACGTCTGACCGAGTCCCTCGGTCGTTTCCCGGATATGGCCGCGGCTCAGGCTGAGCGAGGATCTGAAATAGGGAAATCCATGACTGCTGAGGATGCTGCCTTCGCGAAGGTCAAAGCGGGCGCCAATGTCGGAATTTTTAATCTCTGATCGCGTACCGAAGTTGCGGTGCAGTACATCCTCGCTGCGGTTGGCGAATGCCAGTACGGTATAGGGTTTTTTGGGCAGCAGGCTGACATCGAAGTTATACCCCTTAAGTTGTCCATTCTGGGAACCCCGGATCCGGTCGAAACGATTTTGTTCCTGGAGCAGCTCGAGGGTCAGCCCCAAGTTCCCGGTGATCAGTCTGGGATCATAAATAAAATAGCCCTGGTTCTGTATGTTGAAACGTTCCCTGTACCGGTCACTGTCAAAGGTACTTGTCGGGGCACCTTTGATTTGTGTGTCCTGCCGCTCCAGCTCGTAACGTAATTCTACATTGCCTTCCCATGTCCCCAGTCCGACGGCCGGCGCAGCACCGGCTCCCCGGGAGGATAGCAGTATCACGCCGACTGCTCCGTGCAGCAGCCAGACGATCAGGGCTTTTTGTCTGGTGTACGGTGACATCGTTCGCAAGTATCGAATCCGACAGCAAAGGCTGTCTTTCCGTTATGACAGTGTCCGCAGAAGCGGCCATCCCGTACATCGTCCATGGTGATGTGATCGGCCCCGGCTTTCATCTGGAATATCGCGTCGTGACAGACGTAGCACCTGAACTGGGTGCGGTGTATCCAGTGCGGGAAGCGTGCGGGTGGCATGAAATCAGAACCTTCCGCGTTCTTGTTTACACGCGGGATGGTGATATCGCCCAGCACCTCGCCGCCACGGGCAGTGGCGATACCCAGTAACAGGCTGCAGGTGGCAAGAGTGATAAAAAAGGCGCGCATTATTGTGGCCCTGCCAGGGCGCGGTGACAACGTGGGCAACCCGTGGCTACGTCAAAAGCAACCTTTCCGTGGCAACGGCCGCAATATTCACCCGCAAAGATCTTCTCCATGGAAATCGGGTCCGCACCCTGTTTCATATGGAAGATCTTCGGATGGCAGTTACTGCAGGCCAGCCACTCAGTGTGCGGTCTGTGCGGAAAGGTAACCTTGAACAGGGGCTGTGCCGGTGGTTGCAGGTGTACATCCAGGTACAGCACCGGTTGTTTGGGGGCGTCGGAATTCAATGCCACTTTCGGAGTGATATCTCCTTCATCCAGTGCTTTCACCCAGTCTATGCCACCAACCGCATCCTTGGGGAGTTTGCGCAGCAGGCCTTTCCAGTCGCGCAGGAACAGTGTTTTTTCCGTCTGGTGCGGGTCAACCTTGACCACCACGGTTTTGGGTTTTGGCTTGTAGCCGGGTGCCCGGCGTGGCTGGTGAACTACCGGTTCTGGTGCAACTTCCTGTCCAGGTTCCGGTACATCTTCAAAAAAGAAGGTGAGTACCCGGTAACGGGTTGCCGAACTGCAACCACCAGTCAGCAGCATGCCTGCGAACAATGTGCAGAGCATGGTGTTTATGATGAGGTTTCGCCACAGCCGGCTCATGGATCAGTGCTGGTGCTGAAAGGTATGGCGGATGTACAGGATGACACGCCGGATATCTTCAGGGTTGAGTATGCCACCCCAGGGCGCCATCGCCGTACCGCTCCTGCCGTTCATGATGGACTGAGTCATCCGCTTGTCACTGATACGCGCCATTACCCGGGCATTGGTGAAATTACGCGGATGCGGAACCAGCACACTGCCCAGCGGCGTTTTCGCGTCACCTTTTTCCCCGTGGCAGGTTACACAATACTGCCGGTAGATATTGCCACCCACCAGAATGTCGAGTTTTTTCCGCGTCATGCCGGCGGGCAGGGGTTGTTCCAGGCTGCGGATGTAACGCATGACGTCGATTATCTCAACCGGACTCAGGCGGTCGCCCCAGCTGGCCATTGCCGTACCGGAAACGCCGAGCTTGATGGCGGCGTACATGCGACCGTCATCGACACGGGCCATTTCGATGGGGTCAGCGAATTTGCGTGGTGGCGGTTTAAGCACCCTGGCGGCATCGGTGTCGGCATGTCCCTTCAGACCATGGCAGAAGGCGCATTCCATATCGTAGATACGCCGACCTACCTCAAGGCTGATTTGTTCGGGCGTGCTGTGTGTGCCACCGGCGACGACGAGACTGCGGATATAATCCATCACGTCGCCAATCTGGGGTTCAGTCAATATCTGTCCCCACGAGGCCATTGCAGTGCCGGGGATTCCCTGTTTGATAGCACGGTGGATCTGGTCATCAGTGAGACGCGCCATTTCCACGGGGTCCGCGAAGCGGCGGGGATGCGGCTTGAGAATGCGGCCGACGGGCGTATCGGCGCGCCCGTCTTTGCCATGACAGAAGGCGCAGTATTTCTCGTACAGCGCCTTGCCGGGCACGGGCTTTGAGGCTTCTGCCCGGACGGAGTAGACAATCACCATGCTCATCATGGTGACCAGTATGAGTAATAGCGTTCGGTAGTCTGTTTTCATTGGAAAGCTCCGTGACACACCAGCGTGAAAAGCACCTGCGAAGTGAGGGTTGGATCCAGTATATCGAGCAACCCGATCTTGCGCCATGACGTCCTGTTGTCAGTGTCAGGCGCTATAGTGACAGGAGTTGGTATGGAGCATCCAGGGTTAAAGAATCAACATCCTCCTGACAATCATTCGATAGCGTGCTGCATACGACCACATGACACTATCCTTGTGGCTGCCGGGGGTACCGGACAAGTTCCGGCACCCCCGGATGATCACGCAGTGTTATACCCACTCACTGCGGCTGTACTTACTTGTTGTGACACTTCAGGCAAATGTAGTTGGTGTCACTGCCTGTCAGGGTTCCGCGCAAGAACAGATCATCAGCGGTCTTCTTGTTGTGCGGATCATGGCAGGAAGAGCACTCGATACCGGTGCTGGCCAGCACCGGTCCGGCGGTGATGTTACCTGCACCATCATCGTTGAACAGGCGGATGCCATTGGCGGTCGGATCTGGCTGCCACTCGTCCAGGCTGATTTGCGGACCGGTTGTTACGCCATTGTAGGTGCTTCCCTGGTTCTGGTACGGGAAGGGCATCGCCACCGGGTGGTTGCCGGCCATGTTGGCGCCATTGGCGATATTAGCCGGTTCCGGCGCCGCGTGCTGCATCGGGTCGAGAATGGCGGGTTTCCCTTCTGCGAACCAGGCGATATCACCAATCGCCACGGTGCCGTCATGGCAGCTCAGGCATTTCGCTGTGGCACCTTTGTAGGTGTCGCCGCGGAATGTCGGGAAGTCCGTACCCGCCGTGGTTTTGGCAATATCCCAGGAAAAGTTACTGGTTGAGAGTGTGTGGTTCCATAATAGTGCGGTTGAATAGGCCTTATGTGGGGTATGGCAGTAGGTACACAGGCCGACGTCACCAATCCCCGCCGGGGGATTGGTGTTTGGGGTTAGCCCCGTGGCCTGGGTGAAATCGTGCACTGTGCCCTGAAGACCGCCTGCGGCGCCTTCCGCCGACCAGGCAGCCGGCGAGGCAAGTAACGCCCCTAACGCCAGTATGCTGCAAAGCTGTGATTGTTTCATGATGATTCCCTCTGACACTTTAGTTTTTGAAAACACCAGGTCGCCATGAATCATGGTGAGATGGCACCGGTTTCCTTTGTGTTAGCGGCATCCGGTTCCTGCGTTTCGTTTGCAGAAACAAAGCTGTCAGCAGCCGCCGTGTTGACCAGCTCATATTCTTCGATGCGATGGTTGATGTAATCGGCTACATAGATCCGGTTTTGTTTGTCAATTACCACCGCCGTGGGATTCTTCAACATACCCGGAATCGGCCCGCGGCCGCCAAAGAACAGCAGTACCTGACCCTTGCTGTTGAAAATCTGTACGTTGCTCCAGCCGGAGTCGGCAACATAAAGGTTGCCGAAGCTGTCGAGCGCAACCCCCTTGGGTTTGTCGAACATGCCCCAGCCATTGCCCCGTTTGCCGAAGCTCTTCACGTAATTGCCGTCCAGATCAAACATCTGCACTCTTGAATTCAGGGTGTCGGTGACATAGACATTACCCTTGTCATCGACGGTAACGTAGGTCGGGAACATGAAATACCCGGCGGCCCCGCCCTTGCCTTTACCGAGTTTCCCGATCAGCTTGCCTTCAGGGTTGAAGATTTTTACGGAATGATCCATGGACTTGGTATGACTGCTGTCGACCACGTAGATCCTGTTGTGCTGACGGTCAATGGCGATACCGGTCGGTCGCTGGACAGACGGATCCGTGAAGAAACGCAGGCGTTTGCCCTCGGGATCGAAAACACTGACACCCTTTTTCTCCTGTTCGACAACGTAGAGATTCCCCTTGCCGTCCAGCGCCAGGCCGACAGGTCTTTGCAGGCGTGGAATCTTGCTGAAATGCTGTGTGGCAAAGTCGAAAATGAATACCGCCGACTGGGCGAAATCCGCCACGTAGAGGCGTTGCCCGTCGTCTGAAACCGCCAGTCCCATCGGCTGGGCGATATCGGTTAATTTAGGCTTCTCACCCGCCAGGAAATTGTGCAGGCTCTGCGAAAAGGTGGTGTCGTGCTTGAGGTCTTCTTCACCATAGATGCTGCGAACGAAGCGGATACGCGCCTTTTGTGGCGCAGGTGGCCAGACGAGGTGGATTTCCTTTGGCGCAGGAGGGGCAGTGGCACAGCCCCCGATAAGTGCGACAAAAGCCGCCACAATAAATGTGGTGATCCATGATCGTCTTAAGCGAAACAACAGCATACCTTCCCTCCTGACAGTAATTCCTGTGCCCGCAGATCCGGCCGCTGATCGATGGTTGGTACGGATTTGCGAACCCAGCTACCATCTACAGGGTAATACTGCAGGGCCAGGCAGGAAAGTTCTTTGATTCATGTCAATAGGAGGGACGTTTCGTACCGTAAACACGGTTTGCTGCGTTTGCCTGGCAAAGCGTGTCGTATGGCGGTTTCAACCTCCGGGGAGGACGGCTTATTTCTTTCCGCCTGCCCGGGTGGGTTTCTTTCCTGATGTCGCACGTTTCCCTGTTTTGCCCCCGGATTTCGTACCTGTTTTTGCTCGGGTCTTTTTCTTTGATTTGAATGACAAGGGTTTGCGTTTCCCTTCGGTTCGGGGTTCCCCGGCCACACTGATATCCATGCGATGCTGGCAGACACGGGCCTTTTTCAGCGCAAAGAAGGTTTCCTTGGGCATCCCGGCCGGCAGGTCGACAGTTGAATGGTCTTCGTAGATTTCGATATGGCCGATGTATTCACTGTCCAGGTCGGCTTCGTTGGCAATGGCGCCGACGATGTTGCCGGGCTTGACGTCGTGTGCATAACCGACATCGATGCGAAAGCGCAGCATTTCGACTTCAGGGTGCCCCTTTAGCGGAATCGCTTTGTCCGAGCCAGGTGATTGTTTACGGCGGGGCGGGCGTTTCTCATCGTTGAACGCGCCACGGTTCCCACGTTCTTCACGTGCGGGTTTGTGCGCCTTCTCGGAAAGCAGCAGGGGCTCATCGCCTTGCAGTAGCCCGGCAAGCGCAGCCGCAATCTCCATCGGTTCAGCACCGTCTTCTTCCTGTACTTCGGTCAACAACTGGTAGTAAAGCTCATTCTTTTCATCCGCGAGCCTGTCGCGAATACGCTGTTTGAAACGCAAAACGCGTTGCTGGTTGATATCCTTTGCCGTAGGCAGCTGCATCGGTTCGATAGGCTGTCGAATGGTTTTCTCGATCGCGCGTAGCAGACGTTTTTCACGCGGCGAGACAAACAGGATGGCGTCACCGGTCTTGCCCGCGCGGCCGGTACGGCCAATACGGTGGATATAGGCTTCTACGTCGGTTGGAATATCATAGTTGAGGACGTGGCTGATGCGTTTGACGTCCAGCCCGCGGGCCACCACGTCAGTGGCGACGAGGATATCGATCTGGCCCTTCTTCAGTCGATCGACGATGCGTTCGCGCATTTTTTGCTGGATGTCGCCATTGAGCGCTTCGGCAGCATGGCCGCGGGCGGACAGTTTTTCGGCAAGCTCGACGGTGGCGGTTTTGGTGCGCACGAAGATCAGCATGGCATCGAAGTCTTCGGCTTCCAGGATGCGTGTCAGTGCATCCAGCTTGTGCAGGCCGCTGACGGGCCAGTAACGCTGGCGGATGGTTTCGGCGGTGGCGGTCTTTTGCGCAACCTTGATGATGACAGGTTTGTTCAGGTGCTGCTCGGCGACCTTGCGGATCTCTTTGGGCATGGTTGCCGAGAACAGCGCGATCTGACGTGTATCCGGGGTTTGTTCCAGCACCCATTTCACATCGTCGATGAAGCCCATGCGCAGCATTTCGTCGGCTTCGTCGAGCACCAGCGCCTGGAGACTGTCCAGCTTCAGCTTGCCATTGCGCATGTGATCCATCACACGGCCCGGGGTACCGACCACGACGTGTACGCCGCGTCTTAGCTGGCGCAGCTGTATCTCGTAGGACTGGCCGCCATAGATGGGTAGCACATGAAAGTTTTTCAGGTGACGGGCGTAGGTCTGGAAAGCCTCTGCAACCTGGATAGCCAGTTCGCGTGTCGGCGCCAGCACCAGTAGCTGGGGTTCACGCCGCTTCAGATCCAGCCTTGACAGCAGTGGCAGCGCAAAAGCGGCCGTTTTGCCGGTGCCTGTCTGCGCCTGACCGAGGAGGTCCTTGCCCTCCAGGAGGATAGGGATACTTTCTGCCTGGATAGGCGAGGGTTGTTCGTAGCCAACGTCCTCCACGGCTTTTAACAGGGCGGGCGCAAGTCCCAGGTCGGAAAAACGGGTAACGGGATTGGAGTCTGACATGGTTTATACCTGTTGCCCGGCCGGATCGGCTCAGGCCAGTTCGTCGGCGGCGATATGGTAGCGCGGGTCTTCCATTACGTTAACTTCCACAAGGTCACCGGCCTTGCGCAACAGCTTTCGGCATTCCTCGCTCAGGTGGCGCAGGTGCAGGGTTTTACCGGCATTGACGTAACGTTCAGCCAGCGTGTCGATGGCTTCTATCGCCGAGTGGTCCATGACGCGCGAATGCTGAAACTCGATAATAACGTCATCCGGGTCATCCTGACAGTTGAACAGGTCCTGGAAGTTACGTACCGAGGCAAAAAACAACGGGCCGTGAAGTTCATAGACTTTGGAGCCGCTTTTATCGATAAAGGATTCTACGCGCAGATGCTTGGCGTGCTCCCAGGCAAAGACCAGTGCCGATACGATGACACCGACCACTACGGCGACGGCCAGGTCGGTGGCGACTGTGACAGCAGAAACCAGTATCAGCACAAAGGCATCGCTGAGCGGGATCTTGTGGAAAATGCGCAGGCTCGACCATTCAAAGGTGCCAATCACGACCATAAACATCACTCCGGTGAGCGCTGCCAGCGGGATCTTTTCGATCAGGTCGGAAGCCGCCAGGATAAAGATCAGCAAAAACAGGGCGGCGCTGATGCCGGACAGGCGGCCGCGGCCGCCGGAATTCACGTTGATCATGCTCTGGCCGATCATGGCGCAACCGCCCATGCCACCGAACAGGCCGGTGACACTGTTGGCCAGGCCCTGGCCGATGCATTCCCGGTTACCCTTGCCGCGCGTTTCGGTGATCTCGTCGATCAGGCTCAGGGTCAGCAGGGACTCGATC
>JALWRY010000083.1 GCA_027080445.1 Thiohalobacter sp.
AAGGCGCACGTTATCGTCGTGACGAACGATTCACTGATCAAGGCTGCCGGGATGTCGAAATACGGTGCATTTGCCGCACCCTGGCGTATCGGTATTACCAAGGTCGGTAATGAGGTGCAGGTGTCCTACCCAAACCCGATCTATATCGCCAAAGCCTATCGTCTCAAGACCAGCCTGGAGGACATCAACGATGCGTTGCGTCGTTCTCTGGGTGCGATTGAAACCTTTGGTTCAAAGAAAGGATTGTCTGCACGCAAGCTGCGCAAGTACCACTACACCTTCGGTATGGAGTATTTTGACGACGTCTATGAGTTGGCAAAGTACGACAGCCACAAGGCGGCGGTGGCGGCGCTGGAGAAAAACCTGGCGGCCGGTGTTGCCGGCGTGACCAAGGTCTACCGTCTTGATTTGCCCAAAGACCAGACCATATTTGGCGTGGCGCGCAAGGCTGATAAAGGTGGCGATGAACATATGGATGAAAACTGGATTATGAGTAACGTGGATTTTGAACCACTCAAGACCACGGCATATCTGCCCTATGAAATCCTGGTCGATGGCAACAAGATTGTAGCCTTGCACATGCGTTTCCGCATGGCGTTGCATCGCCCGGATCTCAAGATGATGGGTAAGAACAGCTTCATGAACATCATGTCCAGCCCGAAAGCGATTGAGCGCGCGCTTACGGCGGTTGCCGGTGGTAAATGACCTGATCGGGTATACTGAAGTTTGATTAGAACCCCTGCTTGCAGGGGTTTTTTTTGGGGTTGGAAAAGACCGCAAAATATAAAGGTATAGGCATTTCCGCCGTTATCAGGCATGGCCGCAATACGGTGGTCGCAGCTTTGCAGGGTGCCTGTATGCCTGATTTGTTCAAGGATTTTTTTTCACGGCTTGCTCGTGGCGCCAGTCGCCTCGTTCGGCCCGCGCGCCCTTTCCGGGAAAGCCGGCTGATCGCCTTTTTGTCCAGTGTCAGGGACGGAGATATCCCGGAGCGGCTTGATGAGACGGGGAAATCAGCGGGCATACCTGCTGAACTGGCCGTCACCTGTAACGCGATGGTGGATGCCCTTCAGGCGCAATCCCGACATGTCGCGGAATTTTCGGATCATGCGGCGGGCATGGCGCGCGGCGTGGTGGATAACCTGACTCAGGCCGGTGAGCAGGCCGAGGCGGATGCGTCTATGATCAATGAGGCGGTATCCACGCTGGAGGGGTCTGTCGAGCAGGTTTCGCAGCGTGCGGAGCAGGCGACAGAAGCGTCAGCTCACGCCAGTCAATGTGCCAACGAGGGGAATGTGGCCATGACAGAGGCGCTGGGTTCCATGGCCCTGCTGAGTGGGGAACTGGGTAATGCACGTGACGCCATGCAGCGGCTGGACGGATTTGTGGATAACGTGGGTAATGTACTCAGTGTGATTCGGGGTATTGCGGAACAGACCAACATGCTGGCCCTGAACGCCGCGATCGAGGCGGCAAGGGCGGGTGAGCAGGGTCGCGGTTTTGCCGTGGTGGCGGATGAAGTCCGCGGCCTGGCGGGGCGGACCCAGAATGCCACCCACGAAATCCAGGAAATCATTGAACAAATCCAGAATGGCGCCCGGGAAGTGGTTGCCGTGGTTGCAGAGGGTGATAGCCAGGCCAGCCTCTGCGAGGAACTGATTGAAACCGCCTGTATCGCCCTGTCTGAGATTGGGGGTGAAATTTCCTCGATAGAATCCGTGATTTCGGAGATAAACGGGCAGACCGGTGAGCAGCAGCGTGTTGTGACATCGCTGGGCGAGCGGATGCAGCAGTCGGCCAATGAACGACGTGAGCGGCTGGAAAATGGCGGGCTGTTGTCCATGGCCGATACGCTTAACGAACTTTCCGACAAATTGCACGGGAATCTTCATTAAGTTGTGCGGAAAGTCGCCGTCATAGACAGTAAGACGGTAGTGATATGAATAATTTTTTGACAAGGAAAGAGTGTATTGATTATGAAACCCAGCATACTTCGTAACCTGCTGATCGCCAGCATTTCACTCGGACTGTTTTGTGGCGCGGTGTTTCCTTTTTTTGCCGGCATTTTTGTCGAA
>JALWRY010000084.1 GCA_027080445.1 Thiohalobacter sp.
ACGCGGACATTGCCTGGCTGGTCGACCTGTTACTCAATCCGGAGAAAAAACCATGAAAGGATTCCTGCTGACCCTGCTTCTGGGTATGTGCCTGCCAGCTATTGCTGCGCCGTTGCGCGGCACCGGTGACCTCGGCGTAGTCGTCGAACGCGCCGATGGCGGCTTGCTGGTCGTTGAACACACGGGTGACACGATTCTTTCCGAAATTAGCGGGCTTGGTGACCTTTCACATGCCTCGGTAGTATTCTCAAGAGACGAGCGCTATGCCTACGTATTCGGCCGTGATGGTGGCCTGACCAAGGTCGATCTGCTGAAAGGCAAAATCGTCAAACGCATCATGCAGGCCGGTAACAGCATCGGCGGCGCTATCTCGCAGGATGGCAAGCTGGTGGCTGTCTCCAACTACACCCCGGGCGGCGTGCGGGTATTCGATAGCGATACACTCGAACAGGTGGCCGATATTCCCGCCGACTACGGCGCGGCCAAACCCTCCAGGGTGGTCGGCCTGGTCGATGCACCCGGCCAGCGTTTTGTCTTCAGCCTGTACGATGCCGGGCAGATCTGGATTGCGGATATGAAGAACCCGCGCAAACCGGTCATCACCCGCTTCAGGCATATCGGCCACCTGCCCTACGACGGGCTGATCACCCCGGATGGCCGCTATTACATCGCCGGCCTGTTCGGTGACGACAACCTGGCCCTGCTCGACCTGTGGCACCCTGAAAAAGGTGTCAAATCGATACTCAAGGGCTATGCCAAACACGATAAAAAACTGCCGGTGTACAAGATGCCTCACCTGGAAGGCTGGGCGATTGCCGGCCGGCAGGCTTTTGTGCCGGCCGTGGGCGAACACAAGGTACTGGTACTGGATACCGGCACCTGGAAGAGTCGCGGTGAAATAGCAGTGCATGGCCAGCCGGTCTTCGTGATGGCACGCCCTGACGGCCGCTATGTCTGGGTGAATTTTGCCCACCCGGATAATGACACGGTGCAGGTGATCGACACGGAGAGTCACAAGATCGTCAAGACACTTAAGCCCGGCAAAGCCGTGTTGCATATGGCGTTCACGCCACGCGGCGAAAAACTGTGGTTGTCCGTGCGTGACGACAATCGCTTACAGGTCTATGACACGGCAACGCTGAAGTTACTGAAGGAACTGCCGGCGAAAAAACCCAGCGGCATCTTTTTCACTAACCGGGCCCACCAGACGGGTCTGTAGGCATGGAAATTCTTACCGAAAAGCTGCTCAATAACTACCAGCGGAATTTCCCGTTGCTGTCGGCGCCATTCGAACAGATTGCCCGATCGCTGAATACAGATTCAGACGCGGTGCTGGAGCGCCTCAGGGCATTACAGAAAAACGGCGCCGTCAGTCGTGTCGGCGCCGTGTTCAGACCCAATACCGTGGGTGTCAGCACACTCGCGGCAATCGCTGTACCGGACGATCAGCTGGAAGCTGTAGCAGCACGCATCAGTGCCTTCCCGCAGGTCAATCACAATTACGAACGTGAGCACGCCTATAACCTCTGGTTCGTGGTCACCGCCGAACACCATGCCGAACTGGAACAGACACTGCGGCGTATCCAGGCGTGTGTCGGCTACCCGGTGCTTTCCCTGCCACTGGTCAAGGACTATCACATTGACCTGGGTTTCCCGATGCGACTGGATGAACAACCTGAACCCGCTGTCCCGGGAGACGCGCGGGTGCAAGCTGAACCGGCCGACAGCACGATGGAACCCGGCAGTGCGGAGGATCTTATCGATGCAATCCAGGATGGACTGCCATTGATCGCGCGTCCGTACCGGCAACTGGCTGAACGTCTCGGCTGGTCGGAACAGCAGGTACTCGACAGGCTGCAACAGATGCTGGAAAGCGGCGTCATCAAACGCCTCGGCGTCGTGGTCCGGCATCACGAACTGGGTTATCGCGCCAATGCCATGGTGGTCTGGGATGTACCGGACAGCGACATCGATGCACTGGGTTACCAGCTGGGCCGGCAGGACTGCGTCACCCTCTGCTACCAGCGCCCTCGCCGTCTTCCACAATGGCCCTACAACCTGTTCTGCATC
>JALWRY010000085.1 GCA_027080445.1 Thiohalobacter sp.
CGGTTGGTCTCGGCAACGCCGGAGATAAAGTAGATCAGGAACAGCGGCAGCAGCGGCAACCAGAACCAGTGCAACAGGCTGCCCTGCTGTGCCATGACGATATCGCCGAGGTTAAGGCTGCCAGCGGCGAGCAAAACGCCAACCAGCGCAAAACCCATGGCGATTTCGTATGACACAATCTGCGCCGCACTTCGCATGGTGCTGAGGAAAGCGTACTTGGAGTTCGATGCCCAGCCGGCAATGAGTATGCCGTACACGCCCATCGACGTCAGGGCGAGGATATACAACAGGCTGGCATCCACATCGGCCAGCACCAGTTCCTCCCCGAACGGCACCACCGCCCAGGCGGCGAGCGCCGGCGCAATCACCAGCATGGGTGCAATCACAAACAGGTAATTGTTGGATTTCGCCGGGATGATGATCTCTTTGAACATCAGTTTCACGGCATCGGCAATCGGCTGCAGCCAGCCACGCGGACCAACCCGGTTCGGACCGATACGCTGTTGCATGTAACCGATAATCTTGCGCTCGGCGTAGGTCAGGTAGGCCACGCACAGCATCAGCGGCAGGACAATGATCAGGATCTTGATGAGGATCCAGCCGCCGGTGATGATCCAGTCGATGAGTGTGCTTGCTTCCATCGCCCCGCCCTATGCCTTGCTGACCTGGAGCACGCCGGCCGGCGCACCCAGTACCCGTGTTGCTTCAATCGCCTGTGGCGCCACCGCCGCACCCTTTGCCACCCGTTTGTCGACGCACACCTCCAGCGTGACGCTGTGACCGTCCTGTGTCACGCTGGCGTTGTCACCGTCCGACAGCGACAAAGCTGCCGCGTCCTCCGGGTTCAGCCGCAACAGGGCGACCTGTCCATCCGGCGTCAACTGCAAGGCTTCGGCGCGGCGCACCACGCTGTCCACGGCATACGGGGGCAAGCTGGCGATACGCTCCAGACCTGTCGATGGAGATGATGGCGTGACGGCATCACCACAGGCCGAGTTATCCAGTTTCACTTCGCCGAGTTGCTCACTCAGCGCATCGCGCACCTGTTCTGATGAGGTTTGATCAAAACCCTCAAGGTCCAGCAGGTTACCGAGTACGCGCAAGATCTTCCAGCCAGGGCGGCTGTCGCCCGGCGCGCGTGACGCGGCGGTAAAACTTTGCCAACGCCCTTCGAGGTTAACAAAGGTGCCCGAGGTTTCTGCAAATACACCGGACGGCAGCAGTACATCGGCATAATCGCGCATGGCACCTGTGACATACGGTGTAATCGCTACCACGAATTCTGCCTGCTGCATTGCAGCCAGCGCCTGTGCGCCGTTGGCGCAATCAAATTCAGGTTCGATGCCGAACAACAGATAATTCTTGCGGGGTTG
Organism: Thiohalobacter sp.; assembly: GCA_027080445.1. GTDB lineage: Bacteria > Pseudomonadota > Gammaproteobacteria > DSM-19610 > DSM-19610 > Thiogranum. Next base: position 1,374 of record JALWRY010000085.1, read on the forward strand.
TTCAATCATCTGTGCCGCATCCAGCCCTGCCACGGAACGCGCCACGCCACCGGCGCCACGATGCGGCAGCACGCCGGCCAGGCAGGCGCCGGCGCTGTTGGCGCCATCGGACACAAAGCCGATCTTCGCGCCACTCAGTTCACCCACCAGCACTGCAATAGCGCGCAAGGTTGAAAACGCCGGGTGCATGGCGGCATCGAGCCCCAGCAACACGGTCGCCTGTTCCGCCTCGGCCAGCGTTGCCGCCATGGCCTGTTCGGTATCGTTCGGCAGTGTCTGGTCGATAATGGCCTGCAAGGCTTCCGGCGCACGGGCCTTTTTACTCTGTAACAGGGCGGCGGCCACACCGGCCAGTGACTGCACCATGTGCGAGGGTGTAACCACCGACTGGTGCGCCAGCGAATAGGTCAAGGGGTAATCGACCGGGTTGATCATCATCACGCTGGCGCCCGCCATCGCCGCCTTGCGAATCCGGTGACCGATAATGGGCTGGTCCTTGCGCAGGTTGCCGCCCACCACCAGGATGGCACTGGACTGCTCCAGTTCTTCCAGGGTCTGGCCAAGAAACGGGAACAGCGGTTGCTGCGCCTGCCCGCTGAAGTCTGTCTGGCGCAAGCGGTGATCAATATTGGATACACCCAGCCCTTCCGCCAGCTGGTTGAACAGGCTCAGTTCTTCCAGCGTGGCGCTCG
>JALWRY010000086.1 GCA_027080445.1 Thiohalobacter sp.
GACGCGGCGGTGGCATTACCGGGGGGGGCGCACTGCTGCGCGGCCTGGAGCATCTGTTGGTGGAAGAAACCGGTCTGCCTGTGGTGATTGCCGACGATCCGCTGACCTGCGTGGCGCGCGGCGGCGGCCGCGCCCTGGAATTACTCGATGAGCGTGGCGGTGACCTGTTCGCGGTTGAATGATCGCTGAGGCCGGTCGGCCGGACCGGATGGAGTAGACGCTATCAAGCAGATCTTTACCGCAGGCCCTCCGCTGCTGGCCCGCTTGCTGGGGCTGGTGCTGCTTTCCATCGCCCTGATGACCATCGACCACCGCCAGCATCACCTCGACAGCCTGCGCAGTACGCTGTCGGTGGTGGTTTACCCCCTGCAACTGCTGGTCGACCTGCCCGGCAATACGGTTGACTGGTTCCGCGAGTCACTCGCCACCCGCCGCCAGCTTCAGGAAGACAACTTCAGCCTGCGCAACCAGCAACTGGTGCTGAACACCCAGTTACAGAAGCTGGAAGCCCTGGAAGCCGAGAATCGTCACCTGCGTGCACTGCTCGACTCGTCCTTCCAGGTCGGCGAGCGACCGATGTTGATTGCTACGCTGCTGTCGGTGGACATGGACCCCTACCGGCACCAGATCGAGATCAACAAGGGCAGCCTGGACAAGCTGTTCGAGGGCCAGCCGCTGCTCGACAGCCGGGGCATCATGGGCCAGTTGATTCACGTCGGCCCCTTCACGTCCACGGCCATGCTCATCACCGACCCGGCGCACGCCATTCCGGTGCAGGTCAACCGTAACGGCCTGCGCACCATTGCACTCGGCACCGGCAAGCTCGACCAGCTGGAATTGCCCAATATCCCGAACAATGCCGATATTCGCGTGGGTGACCTGCTGGTGAGCTCCGGGCTTGGCGGCCGTTTCCCGCCCGGCTACCCGGTTGCCGAGGTGACCGAGGTCGAACACGACCCCGGGCGCGCCTTTTCCCGGGTGCTGGCGCGGCCACGCGCGCAACTGAATCGCAGCCGTGAAGTGTTGCTGGTATGGCCGGAGCAGATTGAACACCCGCCCGCACCAAAAGATGACAAACCGCCACAACCGTCACAACCGCCAAAGGAGAAAACACCGTGAACCTGTCCCGGTCTCGTGGTGGTTTCATCATCCTGGTCACTTTCGCGCTGGCGATGGTCCTGACCATTATCCCGTTACCGGAGGGTCTGATTCGATGGCGGCCGGACTGGGTCGGGCTGACGCTGATTTTCTGGTGCCTGGCGCTCCCCTATCGAATCAGTGTCGGTTCCGGCTTCATTGTGGGCCTGTTGCTCGATGTCTTGACGGGAACCCTGCTGGGACAACACGCACTGGCGCTCAGCCTGATCGCCTACGTGTGCGTGCGACTGCATGCCAGGATTCGCGCCTACCCGGCCTGGCAACAAATGCTGACGGTACTGGTCCTGCTGGTGCTGCACCAGCTGGTGGTGTTATGGGTTGACCGCACCATCGGGCGGCCCGGACACCCCTTTTCCTACTGGCTACCGTCCGTGATCGGCATGTTCCTGTGGCCACTGGTCTACCGCTGGCTAAACTCGGTGCGACTCGCTTTCTCGGTACAATAGTTCATGGTTTCACGCATCACCATCAAGGATTACCTGTTCGAGAACCGCCTGTTCATGCAGCGCTCGATACAGGCGCTGATCTTTGCCGCCCTGCTGGTTGCCATACTGATCGGGCGACTGGTGTACCTGCAGGTGCTGGCGCATGAGCACTACATCACCCTGTCCGATGACAACCGTATCAAGATTCTGCCGGAGCCACCCAACCGCGGACTGATCTTCGACCGTAACGGCGTCATCCTGGCCGACAACCTGCCGTCTTACCGGCTGGAAATCACCCCCGAACAGGTACACGACAACATGGATGCCGTGGTCGACCGGCTGGCCAAACTGGTCAACATCCGTGATATCGACCGCAAACGCTTCGACCGGCTGAGAAAGCGCACGCCGGTATTCAAACCCGTGCCGCTGCGATTTCATCTCAGCGACGAAGAGGTCGCCCGCTTCGCTGTCGATCGACACCGTTTTCCCGGTGTGGAAATTGTCGCCGGCCTGTCCCGCCATTATCCGCATGGGCCGCTGGCCTCACATGTGCTGGGTTATGTCGGGCGCATCGATGAACGCGACCTGCAGCGTATCGACACCTCCAGCTACAGTGGCACGACACATATCGGCAAGGTGGGTATCGAGCGCACCTATGAAAAACGCCTGCATGGTACCGTGGGGTTTCGGCAGGTGGAGACCAATGCCGAGGGACGTGTATTGCGTACCCTGGTGCGTACTCCCCCTGTCCCCGGTGACAACCTCTACCTGACACTCGACCTGGAGTTGCAAAACGTTGTCGAGCAGGCCTTTGGCGACCGTTCAGGCGCCGCGGTCGCCATCAACCCGGATACCGGCGAGATACTCGCACTGGTCAGCAAACCCACCTACGATCCCAACCTGTTCGTCAATGGCATCGATACGAAAACCTACGCGGCGCTGCGTGACGACAAATTGCAGCCCCTGTTCAACCGGGCACTGCGTGGCCAGTACCCGCCCGGCTCCACCATTAAACCGTTTGTCGGCCTTGGCGGCCTGGAACAGGGCATCACCACGGCCCACGCGCACACCTTCTGCCCGGGCTACTACCAGCTACCCGGCAAGGAGCGAAAATACCGGGACTGGAAACACTCAGGGCACGGTACCGTGGACCTGACCAGCGCCATTGCCCAGTCCTGCGATGTCTATTTCTACGACCTGGCGCTATCGATGGGCATAGATCGCCTGTATAACTTCCTGTCACAATTCGGTTTTGGCACCCGCACCGGGATCGATATCAGCGGCGAGCTGCCCGGTCTCATGCCATCGCGCCAGTGGAAGCGCGCAACGCGCAACCAGCCCTGGTTTCCCGGCGAGACACTGATCACCGGAATTGGCCAGGGTTTCATGCTGGCAACCCCGCTTCAGCTTGCCAGCGCCACGGCAACCCTGTCGAAATATGGCCACCGGGTACGACCGCACATCGTCGCGGCGACCCAGTCCCACGATGACCCGGGACTATCTCCGGTGAAGGTGGAAACGGTCCTGGATATCCCGGTCGAAAACCGCAACGACTGGGATGTTATCATTCACGCCATGCATGAGGTGGTACAGGGCAGACACGGCACGGCGCGCAAGGCGGGGCGGGGCGCAAAATATCAATTTGCCGGCAAGACCGGTACCGCACAGGTCTTCGGGCTTAAAAAAGAAGAAAAGTACAACGCCAAAAAACTTGCCCGGAAGCTGCACGACCATTCGCTGTTTATCGCCTTCGCACCGCTCAAACATCCCCGCATTGCCGTGGCTGTCGTGGTCGAACACGGCGGCAGTGGCAGCGCCGTCGCGGCCCCGATTGCGCGAACCATTCTCGACCAGTACCTGTCGAGGCCCCGGTCATGAGCACCCTGCTCGACAGCGCCCGCGAGGACGCCAGCCGCCGTGACTGGCAACATTTACTACATGTCGATGCCGTACTACTGTTCGGCTTGTTCGCCACTTCGGTATTCGGCCTGTTTGTACTGTACAGTGCAGGAGGACAGGATCAGTCCATCCTGATTCGTCAACTGGTGCGGCTCGGTATTGCGTTTGGCGCCATGGTCCTCATCGCCCAGTTGCGGCCACAGTGGCTGCAACGCTGGTCGCCCTGGCTGTACGGCCTGGGGATTGTGCTTCTGGTCGCCGTCCTGGCCATGGGCGATGTCGGCAAGGGCGCGCAACGCTGGCTGGATTTCGGTTTTGTGCGTTTCCAGCCGTCGGAAATGATGAAACTCGCCGTCCCCATGATGGTGGCCTGGTACCTGGCCGACAAACGCCTGCCACCGACCGGCTGGAAGCTTGCCGTGGCCGGCGCGCTGATCGTGGTGCCCGTGGTACTGATCGCACGCCAGCCGGATCTCGGTACTTCGCTGCTGATCGGCAGTACAGGTTTCTTCGTGCTGTTTATGGCTGGCCTGTCGTGGCGGCTGCTCGGCGGGCTGACCCTGCTGGGCGCCGCCGGCGCCCCGGTGCTGTGGCATTTCATGCATGACTACCAGCGCCAGCGGGTGATTACCTTCCTCAACCCGGAACAGGACCCGCTGGGTACCGGCTATCACATCATCCAGTCAAAGATTGCCATCGGCTCGGGCGGTATATTTGGCAAGGGCTGGCTGAACGGGACCCAGGCGCACCTTGAATTCCTGCCGGAACGCACCACGGATTTCATTTTCGCCGTGCTGGGCGAAGAGTTCGGGCTGTTCGGCATCCTGGTGCTGCTGGCACTGTATACTTTCATTATTGTCCGCAGCCTGCATATCGCCACCCAGGCCCAGGATACCTATGGCCGCCTGCTGGCAGGCAGTCTGGCCATGACATTTTTTATCTACATCATCGTGAATACCGGGATGGTCACCGGCCTGCTGCCGGTGGTTGGCTTGCCGCTGCCGCTCGTCAGCTATGGCGGCACCTCCATGGTGACCCTGATGGCGGGTTTCGGTATCCTGATGTCCATACATACGCACCGAAAACTACTGACAAGCTAGGGAAATACTGTGTTATTACGGAAGCTGTTTTTATGCACGGCGGTGGCACTCCTCACCGGTTTCGGTTCCGCTACTTCGATGGCCGGGGATTTTTCGGACAATCCCCACACCCGGGACTTCATCGCTACCATGGTGAAAAAGCACGGGTTTGAGCGCGCCAGACTCACCGCCCTGTTCGATGAAGCCAAAAAACGTGACGACATCCTCGAAGCCATCGCCCGCCCGGCGGAAAAAACCAAACCCTGGCACGAGTACCGCAAGATCTTCCTGACGCCTGAACGCATTCGCGGCGGTGTCGCATTCTGGCGCAAGCACGCCGATATCCTCGATCGCGCCGCAAAGCAGTTTCAGGTCGACCCGTCCATCGTGGTCGCCATCATTGGTGTGGAAACCCGCTACGGCAAACATACCGGCGGTTACCGGGTACTCGACGCACTGTCCACGCTGGCCTTCGACTACCCGCCGCGCAGCAAGTTCTTTACCTCGGAACTCGAACAGTTCCTGATGCTGGCGCGCGAGGAACATGTCGACCCGCGCAGCACCAAAGGCTCCTATGCCGGCGCCATGGGCTATGGCCAGTTCATCCCTTCCAGCTACCGGCACTATGCCATCGATTTCAACCAGGATGGTCACCGCGACCTGTGGAACAATATTGACGACATCATCGGTAGCGTCGCGAACTATTTTCATCAACACGGCTGGAAACCGGGCAACCCTGTCGCCAGCCGCGTCACGCAGGGCAAGGTACCGGCCTCGATGGTGTCGGAAAACAGCAAGCCCGACCGGACCGCCGGCGAACTTGCCGTGCTTGGTATTCACACCACACCACCACTGCCTGCCGACCAACCGGTCGCGGTGCTGGAATTGCAACAACGTCAGGGACCGGAGTACTGGCTGACCAGCCAGAACTTCTATGTCATCACCCGCTATAACCGCAGCCCGTTGTACGCCATGTCGGTGTACCAGCTCGGCAAGGCCATCCGGGATGCCTACCATAAAGACACCTGACAGACCGGGACGGGTGCTGGCAGGCCTGGCCATCGGCTGGCTGGCTGTGTTGCTGTCATCCTGCTCCACCCCCGGTGGCGGCCGTTACAGTCAGCGCCATGACAGCGCACCAGGGCGGGTCGTCGATGTATCCCACGTCGCCGATGCCGTGCCGCGCGCAGAGCCAAGGAGCCGTTATGGCAACCCGGGCACCTACGTTGTCAACGGGAAGCAGTATCACACCCTGGCCAGCAGCAAGGGCTACCGTGAACGTGGCATTGCCTCCTGGTATGGAACCAAGTTCCACGGCCATCGCACCTCCAGCGGGGAAAGTTACGACATGTATAAAATGTCGGCGGCGCACAAGACACTGCCACTGCCGACCTACGCGCGCGTAACCAACCTGCGTAATGGCAAGTCGGTTATCGTCAAGATCAATGACCGGGGACCCTTCCACGAAAACCGCCTCATCGACCTGTCCTATGCCGCCGCCAGCCGACTGGGCATACTGGGAAAAGGCACCGGACTGGTCGAAGTCAGGGCTATCGATCCCGACCAGCCGGGACAACATGCAGCCAGAACCCACCGGCTTGCCAGCCACCCCAAAATCGATACCCGCACCCTGCCCGCATCCGCCAGACCAGCGGCAGAACCCCGACTGTATCTCCAGGTAGGCGCGTTCCTCAGCCGCAGTAACGCCGAACAACTGAAGCGTCGCCTGGCAACGACAGCACCCGGCGAAACGTTTCACATCCGGGAAGCCAGCACCACACGTCACCAACATATCTACCGTGTGCGCATTGGCCCACTCGACTCCGTTGAAAGTGCTGACCGGTTGGCGCACAGTCTGCTTCAACACGGCATCAAGTCACCACGCGTGGTGATCGACTAGCCGTTGAAAAACCTTCATCAAGCGCACACAATGCGGCACTTGATACGACCACAGGACAACCCATGAACGACAAGCCGTTGCTTTCTTTTTTGCTGACCTTTCTGTTACTGACCAGCAGTCTCCTGCATGCGGCCACCCCCGTACCCAAACCACCGTCGGTAGGCGCGAAAAGTTACCTGCTGGAAGACTTCCACAGTGGCCAGACTATCGCCGAGAAAAATGCCGATCAACGACTTGAACCGGCCAGCATCACCAAGCTGATGAGCGCCTACGTGGTCTTCAACGAAATCCGTAACGGCACCCTGTCGCTGGAAGACAAGGTACGTATCAGTAAAAAGGCCTGGCGCACCGAAGGGTCGCGCATGTTCGTCGAAGTCAACACGCAGGTCAGCGTCGCCAAGCTGATCAGGGGCATGATCATACAATCCGGCAATGACGCCACGGTGGCGCTGGCCGAGCAGGTTGCCGGTACAGAGGAAGGCTTCGCCTCGTTGATGAACCACTATGCGCAACAACTGGGCATGACCAACAGCCATTTCGTCAACAGCACCGGCCTGCCACACAAGGACCACTACACCACGGCACGCGACATCGCGCGTCTCGCACGCGCGTTGATCAGGGAATTCCCCGAGTATTACAACTTGTACTCACAACGCAGCTTCACCTATAACGGTATCACCCAGTACAACCGCAACAAGCTGTTATGGCGTGATGAATCTGTCGATGGACTGAAGACCGGCCACACCGATTCCGCCGGTTACTGTCTGGTGACCTCGGCCAAACGCAAGGGCATGCGCCTGATCAGTGTCGTGCTCGGCACAAAAAGCGAAGAAGCCCGCGCTGATATCAGCCAGGCATTACTCAATTACGGATTCCGTTTTTTCGAAACACACAAACTCTACGACAGCGGGACAAAACTCACCAGCACGCGGGTCTGGAAGGGTGCTGCTGAATCCGTCGACCTGGGACTGGCCGAAACGCTCTATGTCACTATCCCGCGTGGCGAGTACAAGCACCTTGACGCCTCGATGCAACTACAGAAACAGATTATCGCACCGGTCACAAAAGGCCAGACGCTGGGTCGTGTAGTGATCCGTCTGGGTGACAAACTGGTCACGGAGAAAGACCTGACCGCGCTGAATGCGGTTCCGGAAGGCAGCTTCTGGCAGCGTATTGTCGACGAAGCCCTGCTGTACTTTGAATAGGCCATAGCCTGTGAGCATTGTCTACCTGAACGGTGATTTTCTGCCGCTTGAAGAGGCCTGCGTTTCAGTTACCGACCGCGGTTTCCTGTTCGGCGACGGTGTATATGAAGTTATACCGGCCTATGGTGGCCGCCTGTTCCGTCTGCCACACCATTTACAACGGCTGCAGAACAGCCTCGACGGCATCCAGCTGTCAAACCCGCTCAGTGAAGCGGCGTGGGAACAACTGCTGGAAGAACTGCTGGTACGCAACCGGGACCGTGCCGGGCGCCATAACGACCAGTCGGTCTACCTGCAGGTCACACGCGGCACGGCGGAAAAACGCGACCATAACTTCCCCGCCGAAATACATCACACGGTTTATGCCGCCAGCAACCCGATACCCGAGCCGGACCCGGACCTTGCCCGCAATGGTGTCGCCGCGGTTACCCTGGATGATATTCGCTGGGCCTGGTGCAACATCAAGGCCATCACCCTGCTGCCCAACGTCTTGCTGCGTCAACAGGCCGGTGAACGCGGTGCGGCCGAAGCCATCCTCATTCGAGACGGACACGCCATTGAAGCCTCGTCCAGTAATATCTTCATCGTTCAGGATGGCATCATTATCACGCCGCCAAAGAGCCAGGTCATGTTGCCGGGTATCACCCGCGACCTGGTACTGGAACTTGCCGAACAACATG
>JALWRY010000087.1 GCA_027080445.1 Thiohalobacter sp.
CAGTTATACCTGCGTATTGCGCCGGAGCTGTACCTGAAGCGGCTGGTGGTGGGCGGTTTCGAGAAGGTCTACGAGATCAACCGTAACTTCCGCAACGAGGGGCTGTCCACGCGCCACAACCCGGAATTCACCATGCTGGAATTCTACGAGGCCTATGCGGACTACCACGACCTGATGGATACTACCGAGGAATTACTGCGCACCATGGCGGAACATGTGCTGGGTAAGACGGTGCTGGAATACCAGGACGACCAGTATGATTTCGGCAAGCCTTTCACGCGCATGACGGTCAAGGATTCAATCCTGCATTTCAATCCGGACCTTGACGTGGCGCAGCTGGAAGACCTGGATGCGGCGCGCAAGGTGGCCGAAGCGCTGGGTATCCCGCTCAAGGACGGTTATGGTCTCGGCAAGGTACAGATCGAGATTTTTGAAAAAACGGTTGAGCACCGGTTGATGGATCCGACCTTCATCACCGCGTATCCCACGGAAGTTTCACCACTGGCACGCCGTAATGACGATGATCCCTTTGTCACGGATCGTTTCGAGTTCTTTGTCGGTGGGCGTGAAATCGCTAACGGTTTCTCCGAGCTGAACGATCCCGAGGACCAGGCCGAACGCTTCAGAAAGCAAGTCGAGGAAAAGGAAGCCGGCGATGACGAAGCCATGCACTACGATGCCGACTATGTCTGTGCGCTGGAACACGGCATGCCGCCCACCGCTGGCGAGGGTATCGGCATTGACCGCCTGGTGATGTTGTTCACCAACTCACCGTCGATACGCGACGTGCTGCTCTTTCCGCACATGCGGCCCTGATCAGGTGGAGCGCGCCGCCCAGGCGCTGGATATCATAAAGCGGAAAAAATCTTCCGGCGACAGTGGCCGGCTGATCAGGTAACCCTGCGCCATGTCGCAGTCCAGTTTGCGCAGCTGTTCCAGTGTTTTGTCGTCTTCGACGCCCTCGGCCACGGTCGTCAGGCCGAGGTTGTGCGCAAGGTCGATGGTCGAGCGTACAATCATGGCATCATCCTCATCGTTTATCATGTCCTTGACGAAGGATCGATCAATCTTTAACTGGCGTACCGGCAGCCGTTTGAGATAGCTCAGGGAGGAGTAGCCGGTGCCAAAATCATCTACGGAGAGTGTGAGTCCCATGGTGTCCAGTCGATTGAGGATTTCCAGACTGTGTTCCGGGTCGTGCATGATGGCGCTTTCGGTGATTTCCAGCACCAGTTGCCGGTGATCGAAATCGTAGCGCTGGATGATTTCGCCAATTTGTTCCGGCAGCTTGTCATCGCGTAAATTGTGCATGGACAGGTTGACGGCCACACTGAATTCCATGCCGTGTTGCCGGCATTGGGAACAATAGTCGATAGATTTTTCCAGGATTTGCAGGGTGAACGGTTTGATCAAACCGGTCTGTTCCAGCACAGGGATAAACTCGTAAGGTGGAATATCGCCTTTTTCCGGGTGTCGCCAGCGCGCCAGCGCCTCCACGCCAATGATGATGCCAGTGCGTAAATCGAGCTTTGGCTGGAATGCCGCGCTGATATTGTCCTGTTGAATCGCGACGCGCAGGTCGCGTAACAGGGCCAGGTGGTCAGGGCTGTAGGTATCGAGTTTTGCATCGTATACCGCGTGCTCATTACGCGCGCGCTTGGCCACATACATGGCAATATCGGCGCTACGCAACAGGTTAGACGGGTCCGGGCCGTGTTCCGGGAAGATGGAAATACCGATACTGGCAGCGATCGAAAAACTGTTCTGGTCGATATCCACCGGTCGTCGCAGCGCCGCCTGTAATTTTTCTGCGACAATCAGTGCATCTTCCCGGTTGGCGCGGGGTAGCACCACCGCAAACTCGTCCCCGCCCAGCCGGCCCAGGGTGTCCGGTTCGCGCAAGGCGCTCTGGAAGCGTTCGCCGACGCGTACCAGCAACTGGTCGCCAACCAGGTGACCCAGCGTGTCGTTGACTTCCTTGAAATGATCGAGATCGAGCATCAGCAGCGCCATGGATTTCCGGTCCCGGCGTGCGGTACGACTGGCCCGCTGCAGG
>JALWRY010000088.1:0-7112 GCA_027080445.1 Thiohalobacter sp.
CCTTGACGACAACACACGGCAAAACCCGACGCTATGTCAGGACAAGGACTTTCTGGTAGCATAGCGCCGCTTGATAACAGCGCGAGGCATCATCCTCGGTAAACCCGGCAAAAACGAACCGACACACAAAAATCGGGAGTATTACACCATGAAGGTCACCATTTACGGCTCCGGCTATGTCGGCCTGGTCACCGGCGCTTGCCTCGCGCAGGTCGGCAACGACGTGCTTTGCGTCGATATCGACCCGGACAAGATTGAACGGCTCAAGCGCGGGGAAAGCCCAATCTATGAGCCCGGCCTGAGCGATATGCTGCAAAGCAACCAGGCCGCCGGCCGTCTGACCTTCACCCTGGATCCCGCAGAAGGCGTCGCCCATGGACTGTTCCAGTTTATTGCCGTCGGCACACCCCCGGACGAGGATGGCTCGGCGGATCTCCAGCACGTCCTGGCCGTGGCCGGCGCCATCGGGGAACACCTCGACGAATACCGTATAATCGTCAACAAATCGACGGTTCCGGTCGGAACGGCCGACCGGGTGCGCGCCCGCACCCGCGAAATCCTCGAACAGCGCGGCAGTCAGGCGGAATTCGACGTGGTTTCAAACCCGGAATTTCTCAAGGAAGGCGCGGCCATCGATGATTTCATGCGCCCCGACCGCATTATTGTCGGCACCGACAACCCCCGAACCACCGAACTGCTGCGCGCCCTCTACGCGCCGTTCAATCGCAACCGCGAGCGCATCATCGCCATGGACATCCGTTCCGCCGAACTGACCAAGTACGCGGCCAATTCGATACTGGCCACAAAGATCAGTTTTATGAACGAATTATCGAATATCGCCGAGATACTTGGCGCCGATATCGAAGCCGTGCGAAACGGCATTGGCTCTGATCCGCGGATCGGCTACCAGTTCATCTACCCGGGCGCCGGGTACGGCGGTTCCTGCTTCCCCAAGGATGTGCGCGCACTGGAGCGCACCGCGCTGGAAAACGGCTATAAGGCCGAGTTGCTGCACGCGGTCGAGTCGGTCAACTTCCGGCAGAAACAGAAACTGTTCGAAAAAATCTCCGCCCACTACGCCGGCGACCTCAAGGGTAAAACCTTTGCCCTGTGGGGGCTTTCCTTCAAGCCCAACACCGATGACATGCGCGAAGCGTCAAGCCGTGCACTAATGGAAGCGCTCTGGGAACAGGGCGCCAGTGTACAGGCTTTCGATCCGGAAGCCGGCGACGAAACACGGCGAATCTACGGCGAACGCCCCGATCTCGCGCTCTGCGACACGCCCGAACAGGCGCTGGAAAACGCCGACGGGCTGGTTGTCATCACCGAATGGAACCTGTTCCGCAGCCCTGATTTCGAGATGATTCGCGAACGCCTCAAGGCGCCGGTCATTTTCGACGGGCGCAACCTCTACGACCCGGACACGCTGGCGGCACAGGGATTCAGCTATTACTCCATCGGCCGTCAGCCAGCCACGCCGGCAACGACGTAAACACACGGTTTGGGTTGGCCACCTGCGCCAGTCGCTAAAGGTGCCGGCTGAATTCGCTGACCTGAACCTCGCCGAGCAGGGCGCCGAACGTTTCGCCGCTCACATGCACCAGTTGCTCGTGATCGCCTGCCTCGAAATAAATATCCGGCTGCTCGGCCAACGTATCGTCGATGATCGTCTCGATATCATAGGCCTGCCCCAGCGGTGGCACGGCGCCAGGTTCACAATCCTCGAACAACGCGCCCAACTCGTATTCCGTCGCCAGGCCCAGGTTGCGTTGTGTCTGGCGATGCAGCTCACCAAGGTCAACCCGACAGCTCGCCGGTAACACGGCCAGCAGATAACCGCGATCATCTTCCAGCACCACCGACTTGGCGATCCGGTCTCCCGGCACATGCGCCAGTTGCGCGGATTCCATACTGGTGGCGGAATGAGGGTGATCGAGCAGGTCAAAATCTGCATCCTGTTCAACCAGATAGTTTGCTACCCGACTTGCCATGGTCATGATATTGCCCTCCATTTGCTCTATCTCAACACTGAGTATAGTTGAGGATAGCAATCTGCCCGCCCGTACCCGAAGAATTAGACTTTCAGTCAGTCTCTGTTAACAGCCCCTGCCACCACGACCCGATGCACGGGCTGGACACTTTCCCCCTTCAAGTTCACCCGATTTATGCCGATGCGATGGACGGAAACTGCCAAAGGGACCAGTATGAAACGGATGACCAGCCTTTGCGCCCTGTTACTACTGGGCGCCGCCCTCTTCACCACCTCGCAAGCACGCGATATGGACGACCAGTACGCGGTATTCGGTGTGGGGGCGGAAAATTGCGCCACCTACCTGGTGGCGAGGGATCAGGGTGGAACGGCCGAACGCTGGTATCACCACTGGCTCGCGGGCTTCATGACAGCCGTCAACAACGCCGCCGCCAGCACCTACAATATCCTCGGCGAGAAAAGTATGGCCGACCTGCTCGACTGGCTGGAAGGCTACTGTGCCGCCAACCCGAACGTTAATTTCTCCAATGCGGTCACGGATCTGGTTTCCATCCTCTACGACGAGCGCCAGAACATCGCGCCCGGTAAACAGGGCGGCTGGAACAAGTTCAAGCGCCAGGCGACCCCGGAACCCTGATAGCCACCCACGATCCAAGAGCCTGGCGCATTTCCGCCAGCCTTATCGGTGCAGCTTCACTGGGTGGCGCAAAAGCACCGGAACAAACCAGCCATTCAGGATCAGCCGTGCCCGTGACAGCCAGGTGCATATGGGTTTCGAACGCGATCACTCCCGGCCCGTCACCGCTGCCAAGAAAACCCAGGGAGGCGAATCGTAAAGGCGTTGCCCGGCGCACATCCTGTTCAAGAAGTTCAACTGAGTGAATGATGAAGGTTGCCGGCAGAATTTCACGCGCCACCGGCGATGGCGCACGCATCAGAAAATAACAAAACGGCCGGTACTGGTCGACATTACCATACGCACGTAATTCACCATCCTGGAGATATACCCGCGCCAGGCCGGCAGGAACTCGTAATGGCCTGTCCAACTCCAGTTCAGTACCAACGCCGACAGGCTCACTGAAGAACCCCCGAGCATTCATACTCACCGACTGGCAGGCCGTCAGCCACAGGAGGACCAGCACACCCGGTACTGCATAAAATCTCATCGTCCTTACCTCTCACGTGGTTACGTCAACCTGCTGCCGGATGGCGCGAGTACGAATCCCATTGATGCATCAGCAGACCACCCAGTATCAATGTCGTCCCGAACCATACGCCGGATTCAATCACCTCACCATTCAACCAGTGTCCCAGTAACAGCGCGGTCACCGGCGTCACCAGCGTCACCAGGTTCACACGCGCCGCTTCGACTTCACGCAACAGGTAAAAGTACCAGAGAAAACCCAGCAGGGAGCCGAACAAGGCCAGGTAGACAATCGACAGGCCGGCACGCTGCGGCAAATGCACCGGCCAGCTGCCATCAAATATCAGCCAGGTCAGGATAAACAGCGGCACAGCCAGCATTAGTCCACCTGCTGTCACGGCAAGGGCGGGCAATTCGACTGACAGACGGCGCACCCACACGGCGCTCGCCGCATGAATGACTGTCGCAGACACTATGGCGACCACTCCGAACCCCGTCTGACCCCCCGTCGCTTCACCCTTGAGAAAGATCATCGCCAGACCGGACAACCCCAGCAACAAACCGCCGACCCGCATTAAACCAAGGGAACGCTCTGATAACCAGAACGCCGAAAAAGCGCTGGTGAGCAGCGGTGACAGTCCGAACAGCACAGCAATCCAGCCGGAGGGAATATATTCGGCGCCCCAGTACACCAGCGACATACTGCCATAGATGCCCAGCCCGGCCGCCAGGTAAGCTCCGCGCGCACGCCGGTGCCAGGGCATGGATGTCCCGGTAAACCGGATAGCCAGCAGACACAGAAGTAAACCCAACACCATGCGCGCCATCACAGCAAACAGGTGGCCACCCCCTTCACTACTCCACTGTATAGCCAGCGGAGTAGTCGACCAGATCAATATGACGCCAGCAAAGGCGGCCGGTACTGACATCGGTGCTTCCTCTAAAACTCAGCCGGAACAAAAAAGGCCACAGCCCAAAAGGACTGTGGCCTTCCGGAGAATACGACCTACCAGGTTTGTTTTAAACCCACCAGAATACCGGAATTCGTCATTTCGATGCGTGGCTGGAAAATTGTCCCTACCGGCGCCCCGTTACGTCTGAGTGTTTGTGTACCACTCTTGCCCAGGCGCAGGCGTTCATAAAAAATGTCAAATGTCGCCGCCAGTCGAGGCGACAACATGCGTGTCCATCGCCCCCCAACCCGCCAGCCCCATCGATCTCCAAGGTCCAGCTCCGTTGCGTCAAAGCGGTTACCTGAACCGACATCAACAACCGGCGACAGAATGCGGACGACTCGCCCGTCAAAAATCCAGTGATTTTTTACGCGCGTCCAGCCGATCTTCATTCCCGCCTGAAGCCTCCACCAGCGGTAGGTCTCATCAAGGCCTGCAATGGCGCCAACCGACTGTATCTTGCGTCGCCAGTAGCGGTAACCAGTCCCGGCATAGACCGATACAGCAGGGATAGCCGTCAGTTGATACATTGCGGTCGCCGCAACATCAACAAAACGTTCATCGGTAGCGCTGTTGATCGGTGTGCCGGCCTGCGTTTGACCCTCGTAGTCGACGTCCCCGGCATAATAGGCGGCATCCAGCTTGACCCCGAACTGTCGCCGGTGAAGTCCGACTGCGATATCGACGCCATACAGGGGATCCGATTCGTGCACCAAACGCTTGCCCTGCCTGTCGAATTCCTTCACATCAAAACCCATTATGCCGGTGCGCAGCACAACCGCGCCCGCGTCTATGACGCGGGCGCAGGATGCACTGACCGGAAACAGCGCCAGGATGACACAGAAAATACGGAGCAAGCGAGTAACGGCGTGCCCCTACAAGGCACTCCAGGTGGTATTAGTCGTTGAGTCTGTTACACCATCTCCATCTTCATCCACATCAAGGCGCACATTGACTGTATCGATTGCAGTCAAGGTCACACTACTGTTATTGGCGCCTGTCGCTTTGGCCTGACCCACGAAAGGATTACCACTCCCATTCCCCTGAAAAGTGGTATTCGTCACAATCGTTGCCGAACCGCCCATCGATGGGCTACTGACGGTGGCGGCGACATTAAACGTATAGGCGCCCGTTCCTGCATTATCCGTTGAGTCAATCTGAAACGCTGTGATCGTTGCCGTCACACCAGCCGAAGTATACTGAACGCTTGCACCGCTAAGGCGGCTTGTCGTGACCACGCCGTCTGTAGATGACTCGGAATAGGTCGCAGCGCCGTTGGCAATGTCGGTCAGACCGTTCTCCTGCGCCTGCAGGTTATTCATCTGCATGGTGAACTGCAATGTATAAGGGAAAGTTGTAATGTCCCCTGTTACCACAAGGCCGGTGAGCGCGATACTGCCATTCAGGATTGAACCGGCTTCGTTACAGTTCGCAAAGCTGATGCTCATGGTGTCGCCAGAAGTAATCGTACCGCTATTATCGACATCATCCAGCGAGAAACTGAAATTACCACCATTGGTACAGGCAATATTATTGCTTGATATAACTGCCCCCGTTACACCCGAAAACTGACCAGTGGCAATCAATGGCTGCGCGGTACGAAGTGCAGTGGCAAGTACGCCACCCACATCAAACCCGGACCCGGTCTGTGTCACAGCGCCAGTCAGCACACCGCCCCCGGAACTTGCGCCATTCAGTCCGACAGCGTTGTCGTAAGACGCGCCCGCCACCTGTGGCGCATTGGCACTGGTGATCGTCACCGGCGCGCTTGCTGCAGCTGCTGTACCACCGCCATTTCCGCCTCCGCTACCGCCACCACATCCGGCAAGTATAGTGGCAGAAAACGAGATAACCCCAACAAGCTTCCATAGCGAAATATTTGACATGCTATCCTCCGTCTTATGTTCTATCATTGTAACGCACTCACTGAGCATACAAGACTAACATGCAGCGTCTTGTACAGCACGCGCTGCAGCTTTTCTAAAACTGTATATTTACAGCAGATTGCATCAAAACGCACATAAGGCGCTCTGCCCCAGCAAACTAACGAAAACCAAGGGCGGCTTCGCCAACGAGAACAGCTTACTTAAGCTGCTCTATGCCGGTATCTTGAAAGCACCAGAGCGTTGGAAGCATCCTATACAGAACTGGAACCTGACATTGTCTCAGCTGGCAATACACTTCCCAGGCAGACTGGAGGAACACATCAGCCTCTGATGGCTAGACCGCTGACACAGAGTTTTGAACACCCTCATATGATTTCTTCGTTCCAACTTGCTTACATTTTTACTCTGACCCCAAACATCTTTCATCTGATCAAGATTCTTATCCCGTGTATAAACAACACGATAAAATTAATAATTACTGAAACCCACATGATATTAAATACAACCTCTTTGCTCCCGATGTTTTGGCTTAACAAAAAAAAGCAAATTACCGCAACGCCAATCATCGTGAAAGATATCGGAAGCAAAATCGATTTTCTTTTTTCGCGCTTTTTATTCACAACCTACCAATGACCTCTACAAACACAATTATTTCTTTACGCTGAATATCACTTTGTGCTTGTGCAACTAGCTACTCTGGTAGAACATACTTGTAATCCAGCTGCTGCGCCTTCACCAAGACCACCAAAACCTTTTCCTGCTGTTAACGACTTTGTCGAAACATCAACAGAAAGACCGTCTGCAACGACATCACCTCCTTCGACAACCCCCCCGAAGCTCAGAGAATCACTACCCGACTTTAACCTGCCGTCAAAAAAACCTAAACCGCCTGATCCACCAACACCTGCAAATAATCCAGGACCTAATTTCACGCATGTAGTGACAACAGAGCATACTTGATCCGATGTCGCAATCACTGCGCCAACAAAATTTGATATCCCCACTAGTCCGAGTTGGAAGGAAGTTGCTCCGCCGATGTTTCCCTCGAATTCCTGGAACCTGTACTCTTCACCCAGGCACTGCTTGCTTGTAATGCGACCACCTAGCCTGCCAAGCTCATCATTAAACAGTTAAGAAAA
>JALWRY010000088.1:7122-8318 GCA_027080445.1 Thiohalobacter sp.
AAAACGCCCCGGTCTGCGCCCCATTTTATGAAGATTCCTCTCCCCAATATGTGCGTGAGCGTCATTATTTATCATTCAATATGTATTTCTGGACAAATTCCTCCTTTGTAGCTTGATTTAAAAACTCATCTACTGATTCCGGTTTTAACATGGATAGGTTTCGCTTCAACAACTTTAAACAATAATCGGCAGTTAGTTTCCCACGCTCAAGATGATACAGATTATCTTTCGAGACCAGATAACACGCGGCAGCTCCCAACTTGTGCCATTTCTCTGCTGCTTCCTTGTAATATTCCAGCGCTTTTGAATTATCTTTATCAACACCTAAACCATTGTGGAATGCCACTCCCATTACGAACATAGCTTTTGAATAACCCTTGTCAATCGGTTCACGAAGCAAATCCACAGCCAACTGTTTTTTCTTATTATCATCAAGATGAAATAAGTAAAGTGACGCTAAGGAGATTTTTGCCGAAACCTCACCGTCATTAATTGCTTTTTTATACCAGTATTCGGCAAGCTTGTAATTTTTCGGCCTGCCACCACCGCTGACAAAACAATGACCATACGAAAGTTCGAGATAAGAATTACCACCTTTCGCCCCTTCCTCTAGAGCGTCACAGGTAATTTTCTGGTTATTGCCTTCATATGCTTGTGTTGTATTTATAAAAATCGGTGCGAGTACAAATACAGGCAAGAACATCAAGTGATGCTTGGCAATGAATAACCAATATTTCCGTCTGTACGCCCTGTTCATTATCTTTCCTTCACCTTACTATGCTATCAACAAAATCTCTCGAAGGCTTTGGATTTGCTGGAAGACCAATACCCCTGCAAGCATCTGCATTGAGTTGCGTGCATGTTGTTATTTTCAACATGCCTACACCAAGATCTGAAGGAGAAGGTAACAGCCTCTTTATAACATCTCTGATATTTCCTGGTGCGCCATCTTCATTTGGTCCTGGCATAACATCTACTGTTAATGCATTTTCGATCTCGTTCAGCCTCATCATACAGACTGCAGCTTGAGCACAATTTGTTGTGGAGTTAAGTACTGCGTTATCTGATATACCTGGATTACTAGAAAATTCACCCAATTTCCTATTCTCTTCAGGCGTTATATCAGATTTGAAAGCTTTACCGAATGCATCATTAAACAAATAACTAAACGCCCCGGTCTGCGCCCCATTTATGAA
>JALWRY010000089.1 GCA_027080445.1 Thiohalobacter sp.
ATGAGCCAAGGCTTAAATCTCCTTCTATTACAGTGTTTGGTCGTACTTGCATTGTAACAGTTCATTGAGATTTAAGCCTTTTTTCGTTCAGTTAACGGGACAGCAGTGACCCTGCGCCTTATGAATTGACACGGCGTAAGCGACTTGGAACGGAACTGTGGTGTTCAGTGAGTCATCGTCATCGTCACTTGCGTCGAAGTCGTATACCGTAAAGCGAACAGTTGAACCTTCAACCCATTCGAGCTCATCTCCATCTACGTCGAACTCACTAATCGGTCGGTCGAGCTCAACATCAAACCGAATCCAGCCACGATCAGACTCAATGCCGACAATCCGGCCCTTCAAATTATTGTAGATCACTGGACGGAACCGCTCGGAATCGTGGAATAAGACGGGGTCACCAACTTTGTACGTGGAGGCCCGCCAAGTGGTCGCTGCACCGGGATTACTACTCTGCAAAAATCTGTTGATGTTATTGATACCGTAAAGACCGTCGTAGTTCAGGCAAAGAATGATTTCGTCCCGCCCATGAGATTCGAACAGAGCCTCACTAAGCACGGTCGAATATACGTTGCGAGCTATTACTTCTGCAATGTCATCATCGATGTTCCGGACCTTGTTCCAAAACTCCACAAGTGACGCATTACTAGTTCTGTAAGGCGTCGTCAGCTCAAATACTGATGCGGACGGTATAAATGAACGAATGACTCCGAACCAGTTGCCAAACCGAATCGCCTCGATCTGGTAAACGTCGCCTACAAGCACAAGCAGCTTAAAAGGAACCTTCTCCAGAACCTTGATCAGGTCTGCATTACTCACAGTACTGCACTCGTCGATGATAAGAAGGTCGTAGTCCAGATCGGATACGCTCCTGAGGATCTGGCTAGTGATTGTCCGGAAAGTTGAGTTCTGCGCATTAACCTTGCGCTTTAGGTTGTCAATTGCCGGATTAGTTTGCGCAAGGAAAAGCTTATTTTTATCGTTAAAGTAGTGCGCGATGTGGTTCACCATCGTTGACTTACCAGTTCCAGCCGCCCCATATATCAGCGCGACGCGCGACCGTTTAAATAGCTGCTTAAGCGCACTCTTTTTAGCTGGATCGTCAATGTCACGAGATGTTTCATTGAGCCAGTGTTCGACTGCTTGGGTATAACCAGCAATTCCGGATGATGCATACTCCTGAAGCTTCTTGATGATGGAGACAGTATCATCCTCATACCCGAGGATGAAGACATGCCCCTTGTCAAGCACAAGCTGACGCTCAGTGTGCCTGTAGTAGAGTTTGTTGTTGTAAGTGGAGATCAATCTGTTAACGTCTCCGAATTCCTCTAGGTCAACCACCGGTGTGTAGAGGATTCCATGACGCTCCACGTTATTCTTCACGCGCCGAGCGAGCAGCTCGTGGTCCCGCCCAGTCGTGTCGAGGCTTTCAACGAGGTCCCAGTATCGGGGATTATGCCCTCGCAGCGATGTACAGAACGGCATGGTATCAAACGGAATGCAACCGTAGAGAAGATTCATTCCAGATAGACGATCGCAGGCGTCTCGGTAGTATTGAAGCTTCAGTATTTGATTGTGCATTCTCAACATGAGATATCGAAGAATATTGTGGCCAGGGGCTGTTGACATCACGATTCGTCGCACTTTTTCTAGTAGAGGGAAGAGACGTGGCCTGGTCATATTAGCTATACCATCCACCTTTATCTTCTCAAACTCATTGCTAGGCAGATCAACCAAGTCAAGAAGACTGACCGAATTAACAGTTAACCAGCCCATCAGGCAACGGTACTCCGCTGATTTGGTATTTGTTTGTATATCGATTCCTAAAAGGCGTGCAAAATTGTCGAATTCACACGGACGAATTGACACTTCCCAGTTGCGAATAATTGTAATCGGCATCACTTGACCAAACACTTCGATTGATTCTTGCTGTAGCGTCAACATAGCAGCATATTTGTCAGTTATATCGATATCTGTGAAGGCGATAATACGATCAAATTTATTTACCTTATTTATGGCTCGATAGAAAGTAACCTCGTAATAGATCTGTCCATTAACGAAGAATGGGCGTGTTTTATGGATATAGTAACGTTCTTGTATTGTTTTGGTCGGTGGAATTAAGCGAACAGCCTCAATCCTTGCTACAATCTTCTCATGGTAGTCTCTCAGCGATGGATCAAGGTCAACCGGAAATCTCTCAAGATTGGCAAGCACCGCGATCCCGTATTCGTCTCGAAGCATACTGCGAATACGATAAAGATATTCATAATATTTTAGCATCAAGCGTTCGGACGCATCCCCTTCTAAGGTGTAGTGGGAAGCAACTGGCTGAAGGAGTTTGTGAAACTTCCCGAGGAAATTAAACTTGGACCGGCTTCTAACAAAGGAGAGTGCTGGCTTGACCGCAGGGTAGACAAATTCTGTGTCGAGTGTTTGCTTATGAACAAGAACCGCAACTCCCTCGACTAAATTCCTAAGCTGTGAAAGGAGGTTCTGTGAAAGGAGCGCGCGCTGATTGGCAAGTGATTCTATATTCTTGCAGATCACCCCATCGATACTTCGAATTTGGCTAGCTACCGTGCCCATTATTTACATGTTTTGCATCCTGCCAGGCCTAGCGACCAAGCTGTGCGGCGCAAACGAAGCGCAGCATAGTTTGCGTCCGAAGGGTTTTACCCCGAATTTGCTTTGTTAGCTGATTTTATACCGTTTTCTACCTTCATATATGACTTTTCCACCTGTGCCATAGATTTTCAACTCCCCTTTTCTCCAAGCACTATAGCCAGCAAGCCCAATATAACCACAAATGATTACAAGCCAGA
Organism: Thiohalobacter sp.; assembly: GCA_027080445.1. Lineage (GTDB taxonomy): Bacteria > Pseudomonadota > Gammaproteobacteria > DSM-19610 > DSM-19610 > Thiogranum. Next base: position 2,823 of record JALWRY010000089.1, read on the forward strand.
TTGCTAGAACGTAAAACCGCTCATCCTTACTCAGGTTTAACTGGAAATACCCATTAACATATTGCATAGTAAACAATGGTAGGAATATCGCTGCTCCACACCAAATAAGCCATTTCACCTGTTCCCATACCGCACAAATTCCTTTCATTTTTTCTTTTCTGAACCGTAGATATATTGCAGTTATGATGGCAGAGTAAATACCTCCAGTAAGCCCTATGACAACGAATGATTTCATCTAATTTCAGCTAACGTTGGCATCATCGGCAGCAGAACCCGGCGCTTCTTTTGCGGGGTTTTGCAAAAGAAGTGACGGGGTTTGCTGTCCGATGGATGTCCTGGTTATACGTCATTGCGCTTAATCCTCCATAAACCATGTGTAGATAGCAATGAACACAATGAAATTTATTACCATGACAAGGAATGATTCCTTCGATGAAATATATAACTTATCTCTTTCAGGATTAAACCATTGGGTTACCATATAAAGAGCACTGAATATGGCAGATGTTGAAAACCATAATCTACCACCAATACTCAATATAGATTTTGAATTAGCAAACACCTGACTCGCGATTGAAAGGGAAAGAAACCCGCCAAAAAAAATCAATTTTAGGGCAAGAAGAATAGCACCATGGTGGTTACCAATCTTACGGCTCAAATTTACATAAATATTCCTCGTCATCTTGTTAGGCCTATGTTTTTGTTGACGTATAACAGTTAGTTCTACAGAAAGTCTGATATCTGAGATAGCCAGAATTAAGATATCCTTCCGCTGAATACATCCCTTCACCCGTTACGTATTCCATTCTGATCCTGCTAGGCCATGTTTTGCAAGCCTCTAGCACGGACAATACAGTTCACCATTCCCGCGATAAACCTGCCCTAAAACAACTGCCTGTCATTCGTGGCTGTCGTGCGGCATGCGAATACTATCCCGCAACCTCCCTGAGATAACGAAACAATGCACGCGATGACTTCGGCGGTTTATTCTGCTCGCGTTCCTTACGCGCCTGACGTACCAGCTGACGCAGGTGTTGTCGGTCTGTGCCGGTGTTTTCCTGCAGGTAAGCCTCGATGGCAGTATCGGCTTCCTCGATCATGCGGTCCCGCCATTGCTCCAGGGCGTGGTGTGCCTGGACCTGCTGGCGGGTTTTCTGGCGCAGTTGCTCGAAGTGTTGATGAATCGGTTCCGGGTCGATATCGCGCATCAGCCGCCCGATAAATTGTCGCTGGCGCTTGAGGGCGCTGCGGGAATGGATGTGTTTCATTTCACGTAGGGCGTCGACCAGTGTCTCGGGCAGGGCCAGTTTTTCCCAGTCGGTTTCCGGCAGTTCCAGCAGGTCGGTGCCGAGTTGCTGGAGCGCATCGGCCTCTTTTTTGCGCCGGGTCTTGCTGGGCGGCAGGTCGGCGGGGTCAAAATCGTCTTCTTCCACAGTGGGCTCGATCTTCAGCTTGTCACAGTCAGCGGGTATTATGGGGCAAGGGCAAGGTATCTGGCTAATCGACGTATGACGGATGGACAACATATTACCCTTCACTACCGTATGGTCCGGATGGCGGATGGCGAGGCGCTGAATGCGGCGATTCGCGCGCAGTACCAGGCGCTGAAGGCGGCGAATCATTCTGCAATCACCTATAGCCACCATTTCGAGGGGCGCTACGAGAACACCTATATCCCGGCTTCGGTACTGACCAGTATCCAGCCGATGCTGGCGGTTGCGCGTCGTGAAGCGGCCCGTTTTCTGCGCCGGGAGCGTTTGCCCGAGGTGGGGTTCTGGCTGAACGAGATGGCCCCCGGCCATGTCACGGTGGCACACCGGCACGATGAGGATGATGAATTACTGTCCGGGGTGTACTACATCGATGTGCCGGAAAACTCGGGTGACCTGGTGCTGGAACAGGGCGGTGCGACGACGCGGATTCGGCCTGAGCCCGGCATGCTGGTGTTGTTCCCACCGGATGTGTTGCACCATGTGACGCAGAATCTTGCGGATGAAACACGCTTGTCGGTGGGGATGAACTTTGGGGTGCGGGACGACTAGGTCAGGTACCAGGTTCCCAGGCCGAGGAAGGCGACGAAACCGACAACATCGGTGACGGTTGTCAGCAGTACGGTGCCGGCCAGCGCCGGGTCGACGCCGACGCGTTTCAGGGCCAGCGGGATCGCGAAGCCGGCAAGTGCGGCAAAGGCCAGGTTGATGATCAGCGCCGCGCCGATGATCAGCCCGATATCGGTATTGTGAAACCAGGTCATGGCGATCAATGCGACTACTACTGACCAGATCAGGCCGTTCATGATGCTGACCTGGATCTCCTTGAGTATCAGTGAACGGGCGTTACTGGGACCGACCTGACCCAGCGCCAGCCCGCGGATCATGATGGTCAGGGTCTGGCTGCCGGCGATGCCGCCCATGCTGGCGACAATCGGCATCAGTACGGCCAGCGCCACTACCTTGTCGAGTGTCGCCTCGAACAGGCCGATCACCCAGGACGCGAGGAAGGCGGTCGCCAGGTTGACGCCCAGCCACACGGCGCGGCGTCGCGCGCTGGTGATGACCGGGGCGAAGATATCGTCTTCTTCATCCAGACCGGCCATGCTCATGATGTTATGGTCGGCTTCATCACGGATGACGTCGACAACATCATCGACGGTGATACGACCGAGCAGCTTGTTGTTTTCATCGACGACGGGCGCGGATACCAGGTCGCGGTCCTGGAACAGGCGCGCCACATCGACGCTCTTCATGGTGGCCAGGATGCCTTCGATATCCCGGTCCATGACTTCGGCGACGCTGGCGTCGGGGTCGCTGGTGAGCAGGGTGCTCAGTGGCAGCAGGCCCTGGAAGTGATCGAAGCGGTTGACCACGAACAGGCTGTCGGTGAGTTCCGGGATTTCGCCGCGCAGCCGCAGGTAACGCAACACCACGTCCAGCGAGACGTTGGCGCGCACGGTGACGACGTCGAGATCCATGAGGCCGCCGGCCGTGTCTTCCGGGTAGGACAGTGCGGCTTCCAGGCGCTGGCGGTTCTGTTTGTCCATGGAGCGCAGCAGTTCATGGATAACCGCGCCCGGCAGGTCGTGCAAGAGGTCGGCGAGGTCATCGGTGTCCAGTCCGCCGGTGGCCTGCACCAGCTCGTGGGTCTCCATCTCGTCGATCAGGCCGGAACGCACCTCGTCGTTGACCTCGACGAGGACTTCACCCTGTTCCTCGCTGGGGACCAGTTCCCAGAGCAGTTCGCGCGGGCCGTGCGGGAGTGATTCGAGCAGGTCGCCGACTTCCGCCGGGTGCAGGTCCGAGAGCAACTGGCGCACGTTGTCGGCTGCGCCGCTGTGCAGCGCATCCTTGAGTGTCTCCAGGCGTTGCTGGATATTTTGCTGTTCGGTGGATTCCACGCCCCGGGCCTCACAAACGATTCACTGGGTGGTCAGTGCAGTGTAACAGGGTGCTTGCCGGGGCAAAACCGCAGGCGTGCATTTTTGTGCGCTTGCCGTGTATTACTCGAGTGCGTTCAGGTTATCGACGGCGGCATGAATGATTTGCGGGTCATCGCTGGCGAGGATTTCATCGATGAACGCCGAGAGTTTTTCGGTATGACACTGGCGAATGGCATCCTTGACCTCGAACAGCGCGGTCGGGGGTACCGAGAACTGGCGCAGCCCCATGCCAAGTAACAGGCGGGTGTAGTGTGGATCACCGGCCATTTCACCGCACATGGCGATCGGTGTCATGTGCCGGTGTCCGGCCTCGATGACCATGTGGATGAGTTTGAGTACGCCGGGATGAAGCGGGTCAAACAGGTAGGTGACGCTGTCGTCGATACGGTCGATAGCAAGTGTGTACTGGATCAGGTCGTTGGTGCCGATCGACAGGAAATCGAGCTTTTGGGCAAAAAAGCCGGCCGCGAGCGCCGCACCGGGTACTTCGATCATGCCGCCGACCGGCATATTACGGTCAAAGGCCAGCCCGTCGTCCTTCAGTTGTTGTTTGGTGTCATCGATCAGCGCCAGCACGCGTGCCAGCTCGCTGGCGCTGGACAGCATCGGGATCATCATCTGCACCGGGCCTTTGGCCGAAGTGCGCAGGATGGCGCGTAATTGCGGGCGAAACAGTTCCGGGTTGTTGAGGCACAGGCGGATGGCGCGCAGCCCCAGCGCCGGGTTGGGGCAGTTGCGTTTGTCGGAGGCGCCGCAGTCCTTGTCGGCGCCGAGGTCGACGGTGCGGATGGTGACCGGCAGCCCTTTCATGGCCTTGATCAGCGCCAGGTAATGGCCGAGTTGTTCTTCCTCGTCGGGGATGTCCTCGCGGTTCATGAACAGGAACTCGGTACGGTACAGGCCGATACCGTCAGCGCCGGACAGGCGCGCGGCGCGGATGTCTTCCAGCAGTTCGACATTGGCGAAGAGGTTGACCGGGATGTTGTCCGCGGTCACGGCCGGCTCGTTCTTCAGCCGTTTCAGCTCGGTCTGGCGTTTTTTCTGCTCGCGTTGCTGGCGGCGATAGTCTTTCAGGGTTTTTTCATCGACATCCGCGATCAACAGCCCGCGGCTCCCGTCGAGTATGACGGTGTCGCCGTCGCGGATCTGTAGCGAGGTAGTGTGTGTCCCGACGATGGCCGGCAGGCCCAGGCTGCGCGCCAGGATGGCCGTATGTGACAGCGGCCCACCCGACTCGGTGACGAACCCGGAGATGCCCTGGTGTTGCAACAGGGCGGCTTCGGCGGGCGTCAGGTCATGGGCAATGATAATGGTGTCCTGCAACGACGCGTCTTCGTCCGGTCGGGTGGGGGACTTCTCCCCGATCAGGATGCGCTGGATGCGGGTGACGACATGATCGATATCGTCCTTGCGGGTGCGCAGGTAGGGGTCGTCCATCTCGTCGAAGACCTGCGCCAGTTCGTCGCGTTGCGTCTTGAGCGCCCACTCGGCATTGTACTGGTTGTTCCGGATCAGCTCGATGGGCGCGGCCGTGAGCATGCTGTCTTCCATCATCAACAGGTGGGTGTCGATGAAATCGGTGATGTCGGCCGAGGTGGTTTCGGGAATGCTGTTGCGGATGGCCTTGAGTTGCTGGCGGGCGGTGCGCACGGCGCGGCGGAAGCGCGCGACTTCATCCTCGATCAGTTCTTTCGGGATAACGGCTTCGTAGACTTCCAGTTCCCCATCATCCAGCCGCTGTGCGCGGCCAATGGCGATGCCGCGTGAAATACCTGTGCCGGAGATGGTGAGGGTCATTCGGATTCACCAAAGCGGTTTTCGATCAGTTCGGTGAGTTTCTCGATGGCTTCGTGCTCGTCGTTGCCCTCGGCGATCAGGCGGATATCGGTGCCTTTCGAGGCGGCCAGCATCATCACGCCCATGATGCTCTTGCCGTTGACTTCCTGGCCGTTACGGCCGAGTTTTATGTCGCTGGAGAACGAGGACGCCAGGGTGACGAACTTGGCCGCCGCACGCGCATGCAGGCCGAGTTTGTTGACGATGGTGACGGTT
>JALWRY010000090.1 GCA_027080445.1 Thiohalobacter sp.
GATATTGTGCATTCGCGCCCACCGCGACTGGGCGCGAATGCACAATATCACGCCACGGCAACTACAGGTGTTGCGCCTGATGCGGCAAGGAATGTCCAACCAGGAGATTGCCGGCCGGCTCACGCTTAGACTGGCCACAGTGAAGAGTCATGTGGCCGCCTTGTTCAAGTCGTTTGACGCGCGCAGTCGTACCGAAACCGTCGAGAAGGCGCGCAGGCTCGGATTGGAATAACGGGAAGCATCCGATGCTTCGCATGGTCATGTCGAAACCCGAGTTGAAGCCGATGCTGCAAAACCTGGCGGTTGCAGTGCTTTATATCGTGACCGCCAGGATAGGACAGGAATTAGGCACACTGCCAGGCGGCATCACCGCCTTCTGGCCACCTTCCGGCATCTCGCTGGGAGTGCTGCTGTTGTTCGGCGCGAGGCTCTGGCCCGGCATCTGGCTGGGCGCGCTGATTGCCGACACACTGGCCTATGCGAATATTGCAGCATTTCCCAACGCGCTCATGGCCGGCGTGCTCGTGGCCACCGGTTCCGCCTTGCAACCCCTCGCCGGTTGTTGGCTGATCAACCACTCTCTCAAGTCTCCCCAGCTCTTTCGTACACTGCGGGAGACCCTCGGTTTCCTGCTGGTGATTCCCGTCATGTGTCTGGTGAGTGCGAGCATCGGCATCCTGTCACTATGGCTGGGCGGCGTCACATCGGCAGCAGCGTTGGCTAAAACCTGGGTGACATGGTGGCTGGGGGACTCGGTCGGAGTGCTCATCTTCACGCCGCTGCTGCTGGGCTGGTTAGACCGGTATACACGGGACGGGAAGCATCGGTTCGACCTCAAATCGTTAATGCTGACTGCCATGGTTTTGGTGATTTCCATTGTGTTCTTCGATCCGGGCGGAATTGCCGAAACAGCGGTATCCCGCTTTTTTTACCTGATTCTGCCGCCCCTCCTTCTTACGGCGTTTCTCTGCGAGTTCCGATGGCTGACGCTCTCGCTCGTTCTCCTTGATGGCGTGGCCGTCTGGAGCACCGCCGCCGGTCACGGGCCGTTCGCCGCAAGCAACGTGGATACGCCCCTGCTTTCCCTGCAACTGTTCGTCACGGTCAGCGCCGTCACCGCCTATATCATGCAGGCGCTGGTTCAGGAATCGAGAGAAAACGCGGCGCGACTGGTCGCGCTGAACGTCTCCCTGGAAGACAAGGTCGAGGCGCGCACCCGTGAACTTTCTCTGGCGCGAGACCAGGCCATGGAGGCCAGCAGGATCAAGTCGCGATTCCTCGCCCATATGAGCCATGAAATCCGCACGCCGATCCACGCCATCATCGGCATGATCCGGCTGGCATTGAATACCGATTTGGACGACAGGCAGAGGGATTACCTGCGCAAGGCCAATGGCGCGTCCCGTTCGCTACTTGGCATCATTAACAATATTCTCGATTTATCCAAGATTGAAGCCAACGGAATGCAGCTTGAAACCACCGCATTCCGCCTGACGGATGTGCTGGAAAATCTTTCCGCGATGACGGAGACCGGCGCACGGGAGAAAGGATTACAGCTCCACTTTCTGGTGGATACAGTGACGCCAGAAAGATTGACAGGCGATGTGCTGCGTCTGGAGCAGGTGTTATTGAATCTGGTGAACAACGCGATCAAGTTCACGGAAAAGGGCGAAGTCAACGTCCACATCGGCGTGGCTCCCGGAACACAGCGGGATCGTGTCACGCTGGAGTTTTGTGTGGAGGATACCGGTATCGGCCTGTCGCCGGAGCAGATGGACAGCCTGTTTCGCCCGTTCACGCAAGCCGATGCCTCCATCACCCGGAAATACGGCGGAACGGGTCTTGGGCTGGCCATCAGCAGGCAGTTGGTACAACTGATGGGTGGCGAAATGCGGGTGGAGAGCGAGCCGGGGAAAGGCTGCCGGTTTACCTTCACCGCCCGCTTTGGTCTGCCGGAGAAGGCGCGCGTACCGGCTGCGCCTGACGCCCGCGACGAAGACGGGCGGGACATCACCGGTGCGCACATCCTGCTGGTGGAAGACAACGC
>JALWRY010000091.1 GCA_027080445.1 Thiohalobacter sp.
AAATCATCGCCACCGGCACACCGGAACAGGTGGCAGCCAATGCACGTTCCCACACCGGGCACTTTCTGAAGCCGATACTGGAGCGGGAGCTGGAGCATCCCGAAACCGGTAAAATCCTCACACAGATGTAGGAGCGGGCTTGCCCGTGAACCATGCGCACCGGGTTGGATCGATGTTCGCTGGCAAGCCCGCTCTTACAATTTGACGAGGTATCGAACACGCTGAGGGCCACATGTATCACCGATTCATCACAGTTTTCCTGCTCTGCCCGTTACTCGTGCATGCCGCCGAAGTACAGCGCAAATTCAATCCGCAAACGGGTATAGAAAGCGTCCAGGTGGAACACCCCGGCTTCAGCCTCAAACTGCAGCCCCTGTCACCCGATTTTGTCGCGGCGGTTTTCAGCGCGCGTGGACTGCCGGAGGATATTGTCGATGCCACACGCCATTACTGCGTGTTCGGCACCATCTTGAAAAATACCGGACAACGGCCCCTGCACTATGACCTGAAGGACTGGCGCTATGTCACACCCGACGGGAAAACCCATCACCTCAAGACCAAGACACAGTGGCTGGAAGAGTGGAAGAACCGCAGCCTCGCTTTCCGCTGGGTACTCCTGTATGAAGAACAGACTTACCAACCCGGTGACTGGGGGCAAGGTTTCACCACCCTGCCAGTGCCCGCAGGCAGCCAGTTCGACCTGTATTATTCCTGGACACAGGGAGGCAAACGCTATGAAGACAAGATCAAAGCCGTTCATTGTGCACCGGCCAAAGCGCCCGGGGGCTGACAGGCTTGTCACCGCCGCGCTGCTCCTGGCAGCCTGGCTTGTGCCTGCCGCCGCCTGGGCCGTGCTGGGTCACAGTTTATCGCGCCTGCCTGTACCAGTCACTGCGCCGGACTTCACCCTGGAAGATATGGACGGCAAGTCTTATACCCTGTCATCACTACGCGGCAAGGTTGTCATGGTGAACTTCTGGGCAACCTGGTGTCCGCCGTGCCGGGAAGAAATTCCGTCGATGGAAACCGTGTACCAGGCGCTGCACAAGAAGGGTTTCATTGTCCTGGCCATCAACCAGTGGGAAACGCCCGACCACGTGTTTTCCTACATGGGGCAGCTCGAGGTTTTTCCCAGCTTTCCGATCCTATTTGACCGAGACAGCCACGTATCGGAAGCCTTCGGGGTAAAAGGCCTGCCGACCACGCTGATCATCGACAAACAGGGACGGGTCGTTTACCGCGCCATTGGCGGCCGTAATTTTAACCACCCGGAAGTGCGCAAGCTGATCCGGCAACTGATCGATGCACCGGATAGCCATTCACCCTGACAAAAATTTCTTGCCCGGGCGAAAAGCACGCAAAGGAAATCTTTACTCGGTAAAAATATGAATCGGGCTACCGACCCGGGCACCAAGGTCGGCAGCTGCATTTCCCTGGTTCAGTGCAAGCTCGACCAGCCCGTTTGAATTTTCGTACCAGAACAGTTGCCCATACTCTGCTTCCGCAAAGGTTCTGCAATACCGGCATGGTGTCTCCTGAACATCCAGTGTTGTCGTCTTTGATACGACACCGGCACGCAAACCTGTGACAAGATTGCCAAAGTGATCGACATAAACCACCTCGGGCAAGTCATCAGGCCAGCGTGGATCAAACAAGTCTTCTGAAGCAATCGACTCCAGCCCGCTGATATCCCCACTGGCCAGTCTTGCTGCGACCGGCGCAAACAGGTCGCGTCCGTGAAAACTGTCCGACAGGTATTCCGGGCGCCAGCGAATTTCGTAAGCCTCGACCACGCTGGCCCGGCGGAGTAGCAGGCTGAATAAACCGTTATCCGGCCCAACATACCAGCGGTCATCCACCCGCAGGACAAGTGCCTTGCGCTGCGTCCCGACACCGGGATCGACCACGCACAGAGCCACAGTGCCTGCGGGCAGGCACTGTGTACAGGCTGGCAGCAGATAAGCCGAAGCGCGCACATCACACACCGGGAGGTCGGGGAAAAGATCTACGACATCTGTTCCGGGGGCATGTGCGTGCAGAGC
>JALWRY010000092.1 GCA_027080445.1 Thiohalobacter sp.
AACCGTATCCACGCGTTCTGACTGCGCCGCTTTCCACGCCAGCGCATGTTCGCGACCGCCGCCACCGATGACCAGTATTTTCATAATCCAGACCTTGTAGCTGTGTGCTCTTTCGATATTCGGGTTAGGGAAACGCCGATTAATTCGTCATACCGGCGTATGCCGGTATCCATGTTGCTGAAACCACAGGATTCTGGCATACGCCAGAATGACGGAAAAAAACCGAAAACCGGGGTCAGAACACAATTTTCGCTAATATTAGTGAAAATTGTGTTCTGACCCCGGTTTTTAGTGAAAATTGTGTTCTGACCCCGGTTTTTTTGACCCCGGTTTTTCAGTGCCGGAAATGCCGCATGCCGGTGAACACCATCGCCATGCCGTGTTCGTTGGCAGCGGCGATGGTTTCCTCGTCGCGCATGGAGCCGCCCGGCTGGATGACGGCGGTAATGCCAGCCTCGGCGGCCTGGTCGATACCATCGCGGAACGGGAAGAAGGCGTCGGAGGCCATCACTGAACCCTTGACCGTCAGACCGGCGTGTTCGGCCTTGATCCCCGCAATACGCGCGCTGTTAACGCGGCTCATCTGACCCGCGCCGACGCCGATGGTCATGTTGTCGCTGGCGTAGACAATGGCGTTCGATTTCACGAACTTGGCCACCCGCCAGGCAAACAGCAGGCTTTTCATTTCCGTCTCATCGGGCTGGCGCTCGGTGACCACGCGGGTTTCGTTGAGTAACGCCAGGTCGGCATCCTGGACCAGCAGGCCACCGTTGACGCGTTTGAAGTCCAGACGTGGCGCGGGCGTGGCCGGCCATTCACCGCAGGACAGAACACGCACATTTTTCTTTTCCGCCAGCACCGGCAGTGCGCCTTCGTCGATCGACGGGGCAACAATCACTTCCACGAACTGCCGGTCGATAATCGCCTTCGCCGTTTCCGCATCGAGCGGGCGATTGAAGGCGATGATGCCGCCGAAAGCCGACTCGGGATCGGTTTTGTACGCCCGGTCATAGGCATCCAGCAACTTGTCGCCATAGGCCACGCCACAGGGGTTAGCGTGTTTGACGATAACGCAGGCCGGCCCCTCGTCGAACTGCTTGACGCATTCCAGCGCCGCATCCGTATCACCCACATTGTTATAGGAGAGTTCCTTACCCTGCAACTGTTCCGCCGTAGCGACACTGGCTTCGGATTCGCGATGTTCGACGAAGAAGGCCGCAGACTGGTGCGGATTCTCGCCATAACGCATGGTCTGCACCTGGCGGTATTGCAAGCTGAGCGTCTGCGGGAAGGCGCGCTTCTCGCCATCCTCGCCGAGGGCGCCCAGGTAGTTGGCAATGGCGCCATCATAACGCGCGGTATGCTCAAAGGTTTTGACGGCCAGGCGGAAACGCGTGGCATCGCTCACGGCGCCGCCGTTGGCGGCCATCTCGTCCAGCACCCCGGCATAGTCCGCACTGTCGACAATCACGGTGACGGCCGCGTGATTTTTGGCGGCGGCGCGAATCAGCGTGGGACCACCGATATCGATATTCTCGATCGCGGTCGGCAAGTCGCAGTCCGGGTTGGCAACCGTCTGTTCAAAAGGATAGAGGTTCACCACCACCATATCGATGGGTCCAATGCCGTGTTCCTGCATAACGGCATCGTCGGTGCCGCGCCGCCCAAGAATGCCGCCATGGATTTTCGGGTGCAGGGTTTTCACCCGGCCGGCCATCATTTCGGGGAAGCCGGTATAATCAGACACCTCGATAACCGGCACCTTGCTGTCGGCCAGCAATTTCGCCGTCCCGCCTGTCGACAGGATTTCGACGCCTGTCTGATGAAGTTGTTGTGCAAATTCGACGATGCCGGTCTTGTCCGACACACTGATCAGCGCGCGCTGAATGGATGACATACTGTTTTCCTGTTAAAGCAAGCCGTATAACTTCAATTTCTTGCGTAATGTGCTGCGGTTGATGCCAAGTACCTCGGCCGCCCGCGTCTGGTTACTGCGGCTATGCTGCATCACGCTTTCCAGCATGGCCTGCTCGACCTGGCCGATCACCATATCGTAGACATCCCCCGCATCGTGCCCGTCAAGGTCCTGGAAGTAGATCTCCAGCGCCGACTGGACGCAGGCGCGCAAGGGCTGTTTGCGTCGCTCGCGCGTGGGCAGTTGCGGGGCGCCGGCCCCGCTCGCCTGGATCACGGCGCTCATGCGGCAAGTTCCTGTTTTTCTACCAGTTGGTCAAAAAAAGCGTGCGTCTTGCGCAACTGCGCGTCGAGCGACTCGACGCGGTTGATTGAAGCGCGGAATGCCGCGCCGCCCGGCTGTCGCTTGCTGTACCAGGCAATATGTTTACGTGCCACACGCACGCCGGTGTATTCCCCGTAAAATGCATATAAATTATTAAGATGCTCGATCATGATGGTACGTATTTCCTCCACACCAGGCGCTTGTAACAACTCGCCTGTCAGCAAAAAATGTTCAACTTCACGGAAGATCCACGGACGTCCCTGTGCCGCGCGGCCAATCATGACAGCATCCGCGCCGGTGTATTCCAGCACCTGTTTTGCTTTTTGCGGGCTGTCGATGTCGCCGTTGGCGATCACCGGCAACCCGGTTTCCTGCTTGACGAGGCGAATGCTGTCGTATTCCGCCTCGCCGGCATAGCCGCAGGCACGGGTGCGACCGTGCACGGCCAGTGATTGTATGCCCGCCTGTTCCGCAATCCGGGCAATCGCAAGCGCGTTGCGATGTTCCGGATCCCAACCGGTGCGGATTTTCAGCGTGACCGGCACATCGACGGCCGCAACCACGGCATCGAGAATCCTTGCCACCAGGCCTTCCTGCTGCAGCAACGCGGAACCGGCCATGACATTGCACACTTTTTTCGCCGGGCAGCCCATATTGATGTCAATGATCTGCGCGCCGTGTTCCACGTTGAAACGTGCGGCCTCCGCCATCGACACGGGATCGGCGCCGGCAATCTGCACAACGCGGGGCTCGACTTCACCACGGTGATCCATCCGCCGCAAGGTCTGCTTGCTGCCCCACAGGGCCGAGTTGGCGCTGACCATTTCCGACACCGCCATCCCTGCACCGAGTTTTTTACACAGCTGACGGAAAGGTCGATCGGTCACGCCGGCCATCGGCGCCAGTACCAGCGAGTTGCGCAACTTATATGAACCAATGTGCATACGCTGCGCGCACTCCTCGATGACGGTTTTCGGCGAAAGGGCCGCCCATCATACGCGTACTCTGCAACAGGGAAAAGTGTTGAAATGATTTTTTTAAGGTGGCCCGGAAATTGCCGGAACACCTATATACAAGCGATTTGCTAACAGTCAAGTCTTGACATTAAAAATAAACGATGCGGGAGGCGGGGTAAATATTCCGTTCGCCTATACCTGCCCTGTCATACGCCACAATGCACTGACGGGTAATGCCAGATAGCGTTCCCCGAAGGAGACCGCCTGCTCTCCTGAATACAGGACAATACCCCGCATAAAGCGATCACCGACAGCCTCCGACAATGCATCGAACCCGGAGAAATCTTTTCTTCCCACTGTTGAAGCCGCCTTGATTTCCAGTCCTACCAGTCGACCGGCAGCATCCTCAAGAAGGATATCCACTTCACGGCCCGTAACTGTCCGATAGTGGTATAAGCTCACCCGGCATTCCGACCAACCGACTTGTTTACGTAATTCACTGACCACGAAAGTTTCCAACAGGTGTCCGAAAAATACGGGGTCACGTGCTATGCCCTGGTGTGTCATACCGGCAAGGTACGCGGTCAGACCGGCGTCAATTAAATGAATCTTCGCTGACTTGATCAAGCGTTTACCCAGGTTGGTCGACCAGGCCGGTAGTGGCTGGAACAAAAACGTGGCCTGTAAAAGGCCCAGGTAACGCTTTAGTGTACTGTTTGGTGTGCCTGAACTGCGCGATAACTCTGACATATTCAGCAAACCGCCAACACGGGCTGCCAAAAGCGATAACAGGCGCGGCATATCCGTCAACCCGTCAATATTCGCCAGATCGCGCACGTCGCGCTGCAACAATGCCGTGATATAGGAGGCAAACCAGGCATCGCGCCGTTTGCCGGCGGGGCGCTGTGTCACTTCCGGATAGGCGCCGGAAAGCACTGCGTCTTTCAGATCAACTCCACTGTCACCCTGTAATGCAGGGAGTTTTTCGGCGAAAACGCCATCCAGAAAACACTCTTTTCGTGCCTGCAACTCCCCTCGGGAAAGTGGCCAGAGCGTCATCAATTCCATACGACCGGCCAATGATTCCGATAGTTTCGGAAGCAGGAGCACATTGGCTGAGCCTGTCAGGAGGTATCGGCCGGGACGCCGATCCTGATCCACCGAGAGCTTGATTGCGGGAAACAAGCCCGGTGCTTTCTGTACCTCATCGATGACAGCGCGGTCACCAAGACCGGCCAAAAAGCCTTGTGGATCCGAAATCGCCGCCGCTAACGACGTCGCATCATCCAGAGTGACATAAGGCATAGAAGCTGATTTCGCAACCCCTTGAGCCAGCGTACTTTTTCCTGTCTGGCGCGCGCCATTCAATAGCACAACCGGTGTATCTGTCAGCGCGGTATGCAGTTCCGCCTCAATATTTCTCCGGTACATGGTGGATAATTAACCACTGAATGGTGATTTATACGTCACCTAGCTTAGCGGCCTATCCCCTCTGATTCAAGCGACTGGCTAGAGAAAATCGAACTGGAATGACACCGCGCGATCGCCCGGGTCGACAATCTCCAGCATCAGGCGCGTCTGCTGGCCGGGCGGCATACCTTGCGAGGGGTCGACACCGTTCAGGTATTCCTTCGGGAAAAAACGTCGCGCGGCGACCGGGGTGCCGGACACGTCGGAAAAGGTCACTTCAAACACCGGGTAAGCCTGTACGAAATCCGCCCGGTTCTCGAATGTTGCGCTCACCAGCAAGGCATCACTGACGTGCGGGTGGTTGCGGATTTCGCGTTCCAGCACCTCCAGCTTTGCCGTGTCGTGGCGCAGCGGCAGGTCACAGCCCAGTACGGCGCAGGCCGCATCCAGGGTTGGCCGAAAGGCCGGGATGCCGGCCAGGCGATAACGTTCCGCCCAGGCGTATTGCCCCAGCAGCAAGGCCGTGAGGAATAATGCCGCCGCGATGGCGCCCCAGGAGGTTCGCGCACTGGCGTGGCCGGTTTCGAACAGCAGCGCCGCCGCCGGCAATGGGGTTTCCCCGGATGCTTCAGCCTGGGCAGGCGAGACAAATTCGCTTGCCACCGGCATGGCATAGGTATCCCTGTCTGCCGGGAAACCCTGGTCCAGCTTGCCGAGGGCGATATCGACAAGATCGGTGGCCTCATTTTCCGGTTCGCCGGGAGCTGTCTCGTCGGAGCTGGCTTCCTGCGCCATGTCTTCCTGCACGTCGGCGCGAGATGCCTCATCCGCCACCGGGACACCATCCAGTGCGCGATCGACCAGGTCGTCGATCTCCTGGCTGACTGCGCTGAGTTGCTGTTCCGCAAACGTGAGGGCCTCGCGCGGGTCATCGAACAGGGCTTCTGTGGCAACGAACACGTTTTCGCAGTTGCCGCAGCGCACGCGGCCGGCGGCGGCACGTAGCTGTGCAGCACCGACCGGGAAGACCGTTTTGCAAGCAGGACAGGCGGCAAACATCGTATTAACAGACCACATCGCAGGGGCGCAGGTCAAATTCTTTTACCGTGCAAGCGCACCCAGCCGTCTTTTTCCACCGTATCGGACAGATGGAACCAGGGCGTATAGGCCGTGCGTACTGCATCAGCCTGATCGGCAAGAATGCCGGACAACACGATATCACCACCGGGCCGGACATGCCCGGCCAGATCAGCGGCCAGTTCAATCAGTGGATTGGCAAGAATATTGGCGAGCAACAGATCAAAGGTTCGTGTTGGCAAGTCTGCCGGCAGCAGGGTGTGCAGTCCTGCCTCGACGGCATTGCGTGTGGCATTGTCACGCGTCGACAACAGCGCCTGCTGGTCAATATCGACAGCCCAGAGTTCGGCTGCACCCAGCTTTAACGCGGCGATCGCCAGGATGCCGGAACCACACCCGTAATCGAGCACATCCTGACCCTGCGGCGGGTGGGCATCCAGCCATTCCAGGCACAGGGCCGTGGTGGCGTGCGTCCCGGTGCCAAACGCCAGCCCGGGATCGAGATCGACAATGACGGGGGTTTCATCACCCCGTGGTGGCAACATGCCGGCCGGACAAACCCACAGACGTTCACCAAACTGCATGGGCTGAAACTGATCGAGCCAGACACGTTCCCAGTCCCGGTCTTCAAGCCGGTTGTGCGTCAGTCGTTTCGCCGCTGCTTCACCAAATGTTTGCGCCAGTTGCCCACGCAACGATTCAGCACTGGCATCTTCCTCGAACATGGCGGTCAGCCGCGTCGCGGACCATAAAGGTGTCGTACCGGGATCCGGTTCGAACAACGGTTGGTCAGCGGCATCCACCAACGTAACCGACACAGCGCCATGCTGCTCAAACCAGTCGCTGAGCGTTTCAACATCAAGATCGCCCGCCTCAAGAACAAGTTGCAGCCAAGCCATAAATTTAACCGGGGTCAGAACACAATTATCACTAATATACTACACAGCAAAACCGGGGTCAGAACACAATTGTTGCTAATACACTCTTTAGCAAGACCAGTAGATGTTGCAAGACAGCATCATTACGTTGTAGATTTCCGCTTGACAGGGAGCGTTGTGTTATCGATGACAGGGAGTCGTCGGATAGATCCCGTAAAGCCCCGCGGCAAGGATGCCGTCGGGGCTTTGTCACATAAAAACCGGGGTCAGAACGCAGATTCCGCTAAATTGACCTCGCCGGGTATTCAAGGTATCGCGCTACAACCATAAGGAGGTGGCTTATGTCGCGCAAAGTGCGTTTTATTTTGCCGGGTGTCCCGCAACATGTCATCCAACGCGGTAATAACCGGTCAGCCTGTTTTTTCAAGGATGATGACTACCGTCGTTACCGCTATAACTTGCAGGAATCCGCAGAGAAAAACCGGGCCCAGATCCATGCCTACGTGTTGATGACCAATCACGTACATTTGCTGGTCACGCCGTCCGAGCCGCATAGTATTACGCACATGATGCAGGACCTGGGGCGTAAATTTGTGCGCTATATCAATCGTACCTACCAACGCACGGGCAGCTTATGGGAGGGGCGGTTCAAAGCCAGTCTGGTGGACAGTGACGGCTATCTGTTGACCTGTATGCGCTACATCGAAATGAATCCGGTACGCGCAGGGATGGTTAACCATCCGGGGGATTATCGTTGGTCCAGTTATGCGGCCAATGCGGATGGTCAAGCGGATCCATTAGTTCACCCCCATTCGCTTTATCAGTCGCTGGATGAGACAGGGGCACGGCGACGACGCGCCTACCGTGCTTTATTCAGACAACACCCGGACACTGATGCGCTTCACGCCATTCGTCAAGCCTTGAACCAGGAATTGGTATTGGGCAGTGAGGCTTTCAAGGACTACATAGGAACCCTGACCAAACGTCCAACGCGGCATGGAAAACCTGGCCGCCCACGCGTAGAAGCGATGATCTCGACCGGCTACAGCGAGTAGTATATTAGCGTTAATTGTGTTCTGACCCCGGTTTATTAGAGGCCGAGTTTCTTTTCGAGGTAGTGGATGTCGGTGCCGCCGGTGAGGAAGGCGGCGTCGCTGCAGATGTCCTGGTGCAGCGGGATGTTGGTCTTGATGCCATCGATGACGATTTCGGCCAGGGCGCCGCGCATGCGCGCCATGGCGGATGCGCGGCTATCGCCGTGGGCAATGACTTTGGCGATCATGGAGTCGTAATAAGGGGGCACGTTGTAGCCGTTGTAGATGTGGGTATCGACACGAATGCCGGGGCCGCCCGGGGCATGGTACTGGGTGATGGGGCCGGGTGATGGCAGGAAGTTTTCCGGATCCTCGGCGTTGATACGGCACTCCACCGCGTGACCGGTCCAGCGAATGTCTTCCTGCTGGTATGACAGGCCCTCACCGGCGGCGATGCGCAGCTGTTCCTTGACGATATCCACGCCGGTAATCATTTCCGTTACCGGGTGTTCGACCTGCACGCGTGTGTTCATTTCGATGAAATAGAACGCATCGTTTTCATACAGGAACTCGAAAGTGCCGGCACCGCGGTACTTGATGCGCCGACAGGCCTCGGCGCAACGCTCACCCATTTCCAGGCGGCGTTCCAGGG
>JALWRY010000093.1 GCA_027080445.1 Thiohalobacter sp.
CTGCCGGGGGTAAGTTTTGCCAGTGCATCCTTTGCTTCCTGCGGGATGTCCAGCCCTTCAATGAAGGTTTTCAGTGAGGCGGCATCAATACCTTTTCCGCGTGTCAGTTCCTTGAGCTTTTCGTAAGGCTGTTCGACGCCGTAGCGGCGCATGACCGTCTGTACGGCTTCCGCCAGTACTTCCCAGGTGGAATCCAGGTCTTCCGCCAGCCTGGCCGGGTTAGGTTCGAGCTTGCCGATGCCGCGCATCAGTGAATCGTAGCCGATTGCGGAGTGGGCGATACCGACACCGAGGTTACGCAACACGGTCGAGTCACTGAGGTCGCGCTGCCAGCGGGAGACCGGTAACTTCATCGACAGGTGGTCAAAAATGGCATTGGCGATGCCGAAGTTGCCTTCTGCATTTTCAAAGTCGATGGGGTTGACCTTGTGCGGCATGGTCGAGGAACCGACTTCACCGGCTACGGTTTTCTGTTTGAAGTAACCGAGCGAGATATAACCCCAGACATCGCGCGCAAAGTCGATCAGGATGACATTGAAGCGCGCCACGGCATCAAACAGTTCGGCGATATAGTCGTGCGGCTCGACCTGGATGGTGTAGGGGTTCCAGTCGAGACCGAGGTGTGTGACAAACTCGCGGGCAAAGCGCGGCCAGTCGATTTCCGGGTAGGCCACCATATGTGCATTGTAGTTGCCAACGGCGCCATTGATCTTGCCCAGCATCGGTACGGCGGCCACCTGGTCGCGCTGGCGGTGCAGGCGCGCCGCCACGTTGGCCATTTCCTTGCCGAGTGTGGTCGGTGTAGCGGGCTGGCCGTGGGTGCGCGACAGCATGGGCAATGCGGCGTTGTCGTGTGCCAGCGTGGATATGGCACGGATGATTTCATCGAG
This sequence comes from Thiohalobacter sp., assembly GCA_027080445.1. GTDB lineage: Bacteria > Pseudomonadota > Gammaproteobacteria > DSM-19610 > DSM-19610 > Thiogranum. The sequence continues at coordinate 891 of JALWRY010000093.1, forward strand.
TTGCGGCAACAGCACCTGGCCTCGCGCCTCGCGCAGCATCAGCGCATGGGCGAGGTTGTTGATGTCCTCGGAGGTACAGGCGAAGTGGATGAACTCGCTGATGGCCTCCAGTTCGTCATTGCCGGCGATTTTCTCCTTGAGGAAATATTCGACTGCCTTTACATCATGGTTGGTGGTGCGTTCGATATTTTTGACCCGCTGCGCATCTTCCTCGCTGAAGTTCGCGGCGATGGCGTCGAGCAGGTGGCTGGCGTGTTCACTCAGCGCGGGGACTTCGGGAATGTCGGGGTGCGCGGCCAGCGCCTGCAACCAGCGCACCTCGACCAGTACCCGGTGGTGGATCAGTCCGTACTCGCTGAAAATCGGGCGCAGTGCCTCGGTCTTGCGCCCATAGCGGCCATCAACAGGAGAAATCGCAGTAAGTGAAGTCAGTTCCATACTCATATCAGGCTGCCAGTTGACGTAGTACGTAGTGCAGAATTCCGCCGTGCCGGTAGTATTCGACTTCCTGGGGGGTGTCGATCCGTACACGCACCGTAAAGGTTTTTTCGCTGCCGTCATCACTGATGGCGCGGACCGTCAGCTGTTTCGCCGAACCATCGCCAAGGCCTTCGAAATGGAAGGTTTCCTTGCCGGTCAGACCGAGTGAAGCCGCTGTTTCGCCATCCTGGTATTGCAGGGGCAGGATACCCATGCACACCAGGTTGGTGCGATGAATACGCTCGTAACTTTCCGCAATGACGGCTTGTACACCCAGCAGGCGCGGTCCCTTGGCCGCCCAGTCGCGCGATGAGCCCGAGCCGTATTCCTTGCCGGCCAGGATAATCAGCGGCACATGCTCTTCCTTATAACTCATGGCGGCATCGTAGATGCTCATCTGTTCACCATCGGGCAGGTGAACCGTGATACCGCCCTCGGTGCCGGGTGCAAGCTGGTTACGCAGGCGGATGTTGGCAAAGGTGCCGCGCATCATTACTTCGTGGTTACCACGGCGGGAACCCAGTGAATTGAAATCGCCTGGCTGTACGCCCTGTTCCAGCAGGTACTGGCCGGCCGGGCTGTCCGGTTTGATGGCGCCGGCCGGAGAGATGTGATCCGTGGTGACTGAATCGCCAAGCCCCGCCAGCGCACGTGCA
>JALWRY010000094.1 GCA_027080445.1 Thiohalobacter sp.
GTCCCATGCCCTGGAGCGCGTCGGTTTCGACCCGGCTTGCCGGGCCGCGGCGCGCATCGAGATCACGTAACATCTGGTTGATCAGGCTCATAGTCCGTACGCGTATAGCAGTCCTGCACTGGTGAGGGCCAGGACGCCGAGCAGTGTCGTGGCCAGTTTGACCCAGCGATGAGGGCGTGTCCGGGTGTCGTCTGTGTCACGGGCGGCAAGTCGGATATGCGCCGGTGTAACTGAACGGGCGCCGGCGCCGTAAGCCGCCATCATGGCCTTGTGACTGAGCAGGTTGACCAGGCGCGGAATGCCGTGGCTGGCGCGGTGTACCTGCTTCAGCGCACGTGGTGTGAACAGGTCGCGGCGTGTACAGCCGGCCACCCCCAGTCGATGGCAGACATATTCACCCACTGTATGCCGGTCCAGTGCGTCCAGCCGGTAGGAAAATACAATACGCTGCCGGAGTTGACGCAATTTTTTCTGCGCCAGGCGCTGGTCGAGTTCCGGTTGCCCGAACAGTACGACCTGCATGAGTTTGCGCTTCTCGGTTTCGAGGTTGGTCAGCAGTCGCAGCGCCTCCAGCGTCTCATCCGGCATGGCTTGCGCTTCGTCGAGCAACAGCACGACCTGCTTGCCCTGTGCGCTGTAGTCGATGAGTTTATCTGTAATCAGCCCAAGCAAACGGTGCTGGCCGATATTACGCGCAAAGCGGATACCCAGTTCCTCGGCCAGTGCCATGCGCAGGGCTGTCGGGTTCAGGAAGGGGTTGGGAATATAGGCCGTGACATACTGTGCATCCAGAACCCCGAGCAGCTTGCGGCAGATCAGCGTTTTGCCGGTACCTACCTCCCCGGTTACCTTGATAAAGCCTTCGCCACCCTGCAGGGCCACCTGCAGGACATTGAGTGCCTCACGGTGGCTGCCATGGTCGAAGAAAAATTCCGTGTCCGGCGTCAGGGTGAAAGGGGGTTCATTCAAACCGAAGTAGTCAAGGTACATAAGGCGTTACCATGTCATGGCCGGGTGTTTTATCGCGCTGAAGCGGTCACTGGCGCGTTCGATTTCTGTCGACCAGGTTTGTTTGTTGTTGACCACTGTCGGGCGCAGCAGGATGACGAGTTCGGTCTTTCGTGACACTTTGCGAGTGTGTCGAAAAAGATTACCAACCACCGGCAGGTCGCCGAGGAAAGGTGTAGCCGCGACATCGTCCTTGACAATGTTCTGCATCAGGCCGCCGATAACAACAACCTGCCCGTCACGCGCACGCACGATCGTGTCTGATTCGCGAATCGTGCTGGTGGCAAGGGGTAATGACAGGTCAGAGTTCGAGGTAATACTGATGCGCTTGTTATCTTCAGTGACTTCGCTGATGGCCGGGTGAACGTGCATGGTAATATTGCCGTCGCTGTCAATCTGTGGTGTAACATCCAGAGCAACGCCCGAAAAGAAAGGCGTCAGTGTGACATCGGCCGTCTGGCTGGAAACACTGTTGGCGACATCGGTATTGCTGCTGAAGTCCGTAACAAAGAATTCATCGGTACCCACCTTGATAATGGCTTTCTGGTTATTCACAGTGGAAACGCGCGGGCTGGATAATACCTGGACATCACCCTGTGTCTTCAACAGTTCCAGCAGGGCATTAAAGTCACCAATATGCAGGTCAACGCTGGACACGCTGCTCAGGAGCTTGGCATTGGCGTTGGTGATATTGTTCCTTGGGGCGGCAAGACCGGTACCGAACACGCCGGCCGTCAATTCACGGCTCTTGCCCTGAATGTCGATGAACTGGCTCCAGTTAACGCCTGCCTGGAAGGCGTCGTTGAGTTGCACTTCGACGATTTTTGCCTCGATGATGACCTGTCGGTTAACCGATGCCTGTAAACTCTCGAGGTAGTGTTCAACATCCATCAACTCGCGCGGCATGGCGTGTACCAGCACGGTACCCGACAGCGGGTCGGTGATAATCTTGCGCCCCGCCTTGTCGCCGATCAGTGTTTTGAGTGATTTTTTCAGGGTGTCCCAGAAATCAGAAT